>JAIRZX010000695.1 GCA_031267005.1 Deltaproteobacteria bacterium | reverse complement strand
TATCTTCCAGTTTTAAAATATCCTTGAAGATGTCAGTCTTAACAAAAAAATCCACTTCCGAGTTTGGAGTTTTGAACGAGTATGCATCATCCTGTACCAAATTATTATCCGTTAGTCTTGGTATTGATATTTCTTTATCGATAGTCAGGTAACCGCTGTGAAAAAGAGCGGGAACCAGGCCAACGCCAAAAAGGTCGTTTTGCGTGACTTGCTCATCAAGATATACGGCAAAGCCCTGCTGGCTCATGTCAAGATTATTATCCCTAATAAAGGAAGAAAGGTAGGACGGAAACCCTGTCCTTGGCCAGTACGAGCCCAGTTTTTTTTTGGAAAAAAATCTGATGATGGAGTACGGGTTAAGTACATGTTCATTTCCGAGCCAGTTGTAACCGTCGTACCAATCCAGGATTTTTGCCTTCAAATCGTCAACGCCGGCGCCAGGCGGAAGTTGCCCTCGGGCTTTCAGCCTGTTGAGAGTCTCTTCGAACCTGTCCTGGAAAAGGAAGTCAAACTCGTTAAGGGTAAAACCGCAAATTCCCGCGAATTCCTCGTCAAGCGATATGTCTATGAAATTGTTGGCTCCGGAGTCGACGGCGGCCAGGGCGAACCTGGTTATGCCTGTAATAAAGGCGAAGCGGACGTGGTTTAGGTTCGTTTTTATTGATCTGTAAAAATCATGCAGGACATTCCGGCAAGCCAAGGCAAGATTCCTGTCCGCTATATGATCCGTCACCGGAGCGTCGTACTCGTCCACCAAGATAACGGCGCCGACGCCGTACTTTTTTTCGAGGCCCTTCAAAAGCTGCCCCAGAATCTCGTCGTAAGAATCACTGGTTATGGCCACGCCATGCTCGGCGCCCATTTCCTTCAAACCTCTCTCGATCTTGCCTTCAAGGTCGTCAGGAGTGGATATCTTGGCGTAAGCCATGTTGAACTTCAGTACCGGGTGCCGCGGGAATCCGTAGTCGCTTTGGTTGCCGATCCACAGGTCATTGAAAAGGTCCCGGTCGCCTTGGAACAACTCCGATATGGTGTCCAGCAAAAGAGTCTTGCCGAAGCGCCTGGGCCGCGACAGGAAACAACAATCGGAAGCCTTCAGCATTTCGTAGATATATTGGGTCTTGTCGGCATAAAGCTGATTTCGCAGAATGATTTTCTTAAAGGACGGATCGCCTTGAGGCAGTACTTTCTGTTCCATGTTCCCCCCCCCTTGAGTCCGGACGCTTAACTGTCCGGAAACCTTGCCCGACACATTAGGCTGTTTCGTCCGTGCGCACAAGCGGCTACTGGCGCGGTTCAGCCGTTTATTATTACCATACCATAATCCGGCCTTTCGGGCCAATCCGGGTATCTAGAATTCTATCACGGTTAAATGTTTGGCATAATTTTTGAAATAACTGTTGCGGCGCCCTACCCGGTGTAATCGGCTGATCGCGAGTGCATGCGGGGTCGATAAAAGAGTGAAATCAAACAGGTCGCGGACAACGGTCTTCTTGGCCTTAACCCCCTCGGCAGTCTGCCCGCCGGGGTTCTTGTCCGGACAAACGCCTGCCTGCCTTGCGGAAAGGTTCCCAAGTCCCAAGGGAGAGGCGCGGACTTGACTCCTAAAACGCCCGCTTCCGGAGGATCGCGACCGCTTGTGCCCGCCAGGCCGCGTGGCCTTGGACAAAGGCGTAGGGAGAGGGCGAGACCGGGGCTTGCGGCGGCGCTGGGCCAGACGCTATGCGCGACTCGCGGCGTCCGCCAGTAGGGAGGCTGGCGCGTCCATCCCGGCAAAACGATCAGGACGGGAGAGCCGGGCTTCTTATGCCGCACCCGTTAAAGTATACGCCGGAAGCACGGAAGGCGTCCTTGCGGGATGTCCGGGCGGACTCGCCGCGCGCCCTGCGGAACAGCTCCCGCCGGTTTCCGGAGCGGACGCGCCTTCGGCGGCGGTGCCCTGGCACTCCGAGGGCCCGTGCGCCCGTCCGCCTCCCCGAGCGGCTGGCGACTGGACCGGAGGGCAATCTCCGCCTTCATTCGCGGGGACCCGCTTTCTTCCGGCACCGGAGGCAAACTCGGCTGCGGGGCCTCCGCCGTTTCCGGGCCGAAGCCGTCGGCCCTGACGCGGGATAAGCCGGGGCAGCCGATCTCGCCCCGGAGGATACCCGCCCTCCCCCGCTTCGGCGGCGCCCCCTTCGGGCGGCATCTTTTCGGGAAAATTCACCCCTCCCGGGCCGATACCCCGCCATTCCGCAACTCTCGGACCAGCCTGACAGCCCTCGGAAGCAAGTCCATCCCTTTCAGGGTTACGGTCTTTCCGGGTCCGACGCCCGACCGCCCTGTCGCCTCCATAATCCCCTTATCCCAGGCGGGACGGCGAACGCCCCGTCCCGGCGGCGCCTGCGTCCCTCTTCCCGCCTTCCCCGCGCGGCGCCGTATCGGCGGGGACTTTAGTTATGCGCGGGCCAGCGGCAGAGGCCGCCCGTTTACCGCCCTCCAAATCCGCGAACTCCCGTTTCTCCTTTGTCCTTATCCCCATACCCGCCATATACAGGGCGCTCCCCCGGGCATCTGGCGTTTAGGACGCTGGCTTGGGGCGGAAGGCTCCGATGCTTTGCCGGGCAACGGCAGCGGGACACCGAATCCGTCTCCCCGCATGAAGCCTGCCGGAGCCTGACTCCGGATTCACAATTCCAGCAGCGCTACGAAGAAAGCGCTTTAAGAACCTGTCGGGCCGTTTGCGACCTCGGTGTCTACGAAACGCGCCTCGACCTGTGTTCTGCCGCGCACAGCGACGGCGAGGCAAATTACTTTCCATCGGGCGGCCCTGTAGGGTCCGGCGTAGTCCCTGCTCCTTATCTGCTCTTCGGCGATGTCGAGGGCGGCGGACAGTTCCTTCTCCTTCGCCTTCTTTTTCGCCAGCTTCCGGGCTTCATTTGTTCCCCCTGCAGTTTTTTTGCCTGCTTTGCGCCGATAGCTGTATTTCAGCTCGATTACCACGCAGACCTTGTCACGGAGGAACAAGGTGATGTCCGACCGGCCTTCGCCTCCTGAAGTTTCGCTCAAGACAAGAAATCCTGCGGACAGGAGAGCCCCGTGGAGTATCGCGTGATAATTTTTTTCGGCTTCCAGGCGCTCGGCGGGGGCATCCAGTTGTTCGGCATGTTCGCTTTGCTTGGCTGTCGGGTGCTGACGGTACGAGATTGAGATAAAAAGGTTATGCAACAGCCTGACCACTTCTTTTGAATTCTTTTGCAACAGGGCGTTAGGCAAATTTTCAGAAAAATCGCTTCTATATTTATCTTCCAGTTTTAAAATATCCTTGAAGATGTCAGTCTTAACAAAAAAATCCACTTCCGGGTTTGGAGTTTTGAACGAGTATGCATCATCCTGAACTAAATTATTATCCGTTAGTCTTGGTATTGATATTTCTTTATCGATAGTCAGGTAACCGCTGTGAAAAAGAGCGGGCACCAGGCCAACGCCAAAAAGGTCGTTTTGCTTGACTTGCTCATCAAGATATACGGCAAAACCCTGCTGGCGCATGTCAAGTTTATTATCCCTAATAAAGGAAGAAAGGCAGGACGGAAACCCTGTCCTTGGCCAGTACGAACCCAGTTTTTTTTGGAAAAAAACCTGATGATGGAGTACGGGTTAAGTACATGTTCATTTCCGAGCCAGTTGTATCCGTCGTACCAATCCAGGATTTTGGCCTTCAAATCGTCAACGCCGGCGCCAGGCGGAAGTTGCCCTCGGGTTTTCAGCCTGTTGAGCGTCTCCTCGAACCTGTCTTGGAAAAGGAAGTCAAACTCGTTAAGGGTAAAACCGCAAATTCCAGCGAATTCCTCGTCAAGAGATATGTCTATAAAATTGTTGGCGCCGGAGTCGACGGCGGCCATGGCTAACCTGGTTATGCCAGTAATAAAGGCGAAGCGGACGTGTTTTTGGTTAGTATTTATAGATCTGTAAAAATCATGCAGGACATTCCGGCAAGCCAAGGCGAGATTCCTGTCCGATATATGATCGGTCACCGGAGCGTCGTACTCGTCCACCAGGATAACCGCTCCGACACCGTGCTTTCTGAAAAGCCCTTTCAAAAGCTGACCCAGAATCTCTCCGCATGATCCATTGGTTATGGTCATGTCATGATCAACGACCATTTCCGTCAATTTTCTCTTTATCATGCCTATAAGGTCGTCCGGAGTTGATATTTCGTCAAAGGCCATGTTGAACATCAGGACCGGGTGCCGTTCGAAGCCGTAGTCGCTTTGGGTGCCGATCCACAGGTCCTTGAAAAGGTCCCGGTCGCCTTGGAACAGCTCCGAAATGGTGTCCAGCAAAAGAGTCTTGCCGAAGCGCCTGGGCCTCGACAGGAAACAACAATCGGAAACCTTCAGCATTTCATAGATATATTGGGTCTTGTCGGCATAAAGCTGATTTCGCAGAATGATTTTCTTAAAGGACGGATCGCCTTGAGGCAGTCCTCTCTGTTCCATGTTCCCTCTCCTTGAGGCCGGACGCTTAACTGTCCGGAAAGCCTTCCCGACACATTAGGCTGTTTCGTCCGTGCGCGCAAGCGACGCCTGGAGCGGTTCAGCCGTCTATAATTACCATGCCATAATCCGGCCTTTAAGGCCAATCTGGGCGTCTATAATTCAATAACAGTTAAATGTTTGGCATGATTTTCATATAACTTTTGCGCCGCCCTGCCAGGTTTAATCGGCTGATCGCGAGTGCATGATTGCTCGATAAGAGAGATAAATCAAGCAGGTCGCGGCAAGCGGTCTTCGTGGCCTTAACCCTCTCGGCTGTCCGCCCGCCGCAGTTCTTGAGCGGACATACGCCTGTCTGCCTTGCGGAAAGGTTCCTAAGGGAGAGGCGCGGACTTGACTTCTTACACGCCCGCCTCCAGAGGCTCGCGCCCGCTTGTGCCCGTCATGCCGCGAAGCCTTGGAGATACCATTACGGAGAGGGCGAGCCCGGTGCTTATGGCGGCGCGGTGCCGGAAGCTTTGCGCGACTCGCGGCGTCCGCCAATAGGGAGGCTGGCGCGTCCATCCCGGCAAAACGATCAGGATGGGAGAGCCAGGCTTCTTATGCCGCACCCGTGAAAAGATACTCCGGAAGCACGGAATGCCCCCCAACGGGCTTTCCGGAAGGACTCGCCGCGCTCCGTTCGGAACAAGCTCCCGCCGGTTTCCGGCGCGGACGCGCCTTCGACGGCGGCGCCTTGGCTGTCAGAGGGCCCGGACGTCCGTCCGGCGCCCTGACCCGCTTGGGACGGGGCCGGGGCCAAGCTCCTCCTTCAGTCGCGGGGCCCCGCTTTCTTCCGGCGAAGGGGGCAAGCTCGGCTTCGGGTCCTCCGTCGTTTCCAGGGCGAGGCAGTTTGCCCTGACGCGAGAGACGCCGGGGCTGCCGACCTCGCCCCGGGGATGCCCGCCCTACCCCGCTTCGGCGGGCCCCCCTCCAAGATGCCGACCCTGCTTGGAAAGGCCCCGCTCCCCCGGGACGATACCCCGCCCTCCCGCAACTCTCGGGCCCGCCTGACAGCCTGCGGAAGCAAACCCATCTCTTTCAGGGTTCCGGGCTTGCCGGGTCCGACGCCCGACCGCCCTGTCGTACCCAGAATCCCCTTATCCCAGGCAGGGCGGCGATCGCCCCTTCCCGGCGATGTCAAGGATCCGGGAAAGGCGCCGCCGATGCCGCCAGCGAAAAGAAAACGGGGGCCGGGCCGATGGCGGGGCACGGCGGGTTCCCAGAGGGACGGCCGGAATAGCCCTTCCCCCCCGCCGGGAACGCGCTGGAAATCGCCCGCGGGACGGCGGGGCGCCTCCTCAGGGACGTCTCGACGCTGGAGGCGGCGTATGGCTGGGACGGGACGCGGGCCTTGGCCCTCCTCGTCCGCCCCCCCGGGGGGCCCCCTTCCCTGGGCCACCCTCTCCCGTTGCGCAAGGGATCTCTTGGACGCTTACGGGAAGCTTTACGATCCCGAGCGGGGCGGGGACCTCTCCATAGCGCCTCCGTTTCCCTCCCGCGCCTGCGCCGCCGCGCGGCTCGCCTCGGCCTCCGCGAAGGGCCTTGGCCAGGCCATGGACGCCCTGGGCCCGGCGCGGGAGGCCCCGGACGGCTCCGAGGGCGGGCACGGCGCGTCGAAGGAGGCGCTGGTCGCCGAACTCGCCTTCGCTTTCGGGACATGGAAAAACTGGAACGAGTGGAACGAGTTCGCGGATTCGGCGCCTTTTCCCCCGGAGGGGGACCCGGTCTCGGGTGCCGGGCCTCCCTGGCTCGGCGACGCGTAGGCCTCCCTGCGAGAATAACTGGAAACCTGCTTGCCCGCTTAAGCCGGGGAACCGCAAGGCGGGCCGGAAACTGAGGGCGGGCCGCCGCTGCCGACGGGGCCGGACGCGCTCTACCCCGCCCTGTACCCGCCGTCGCCTATTCCCGCAAGGCACCGCCCTCGCCTTCCCCGGACGAGCTGACGGGGTTTTTCGAGGCAGCAGAAGTCACGGAGGGGCCAGTCCCCGGCTCGCCCGGGGCGCTTCTCGCGCGCCCCTTGCTGGGCGGGGCGCCCTTCGACGCGGGCGACTCGCGGCGCGAGAGGGAGGCCGTCGGACTCTTCAGGTAGGCTTCCCTCGGCCTGGACGCGTCCGAAGGCCCGGTCGCCCCCGCCTCCATCGCCGCCAAAGCCAGCTTGGCGCGGCGCCTGGCCGGGTTCAGCGGCACGGACAAGTGCCTGACGCGCTGGACCCCTGAAGTCCTCGCGGAAAACGCGCGCTCATCCGCCGCGCACCTCCAGGAGGCGGCATCTCTCTGGCCGAGGGACTCCTGGACGATCTGGCCGGGGGCCCCCTGGACGATGCCGGCCCGGAACGCGGCGGGGAGCCCAGGACGTCCGCCTACAGGCTGCTCCGCTCGGCCTTCCCGGCCTTTGCGAGGGTCCTTTGCATGCTGGAGGGGCCGGAGGCGGCCTCGGACGAAGCCGCAACCGCACTGGAAGAACCTTACGAACTTACGGCGGTGCAGGTGGCCCACTCTTGCGCCGACGCGGCGGAGTGCTTCCGCACGGAGGTGTCGGGCGCCGGGGAAGCCTTCGCCCCCGACAGGGCCGAGCCGAGGATGCCCCTGGGCCGCCTGTCCGCTCGCGTAGCCGAGTTGGGCCCGGCCGTGGCCCTCACGGAAAAGGCCCGGGAATGGGCCGACGGGGCCAGGGGCAGGCGGGCCACTCTGGCGCTCCACACCTGTTGCAAACTCGCGTCCGCCCGCGCGGGCCTGGGCGACCTGGCGGAGGCGGAAAAGGGCTTCAGGCGCATTCTGGAACTCACCTGGGAGTTCGCCCCCGAGTAAGGACCGCAGGCGGGACTCGATTTTGCCGCAGCCCGGGAAAGGCAGTTCCGCACGGGAACCTGGGAAATGTCGGCGCCGGGGTCGGCCCGGGCGTATCCGGCGCGGGCGCCATTCCCGGGGAGACGTTCGGAGTCGAGGACGGCCTGGGAGGAACCGCAACGGACGCCGCCCCCGGGAAAAACAAGGGTTTCCGCAGGGACTCCGGCGGCGAGGGCTGGATGCTCTGGTGACGGCCCCGGAACTTCCGCCGACCAGCGCGACATTTCCCGCCGCGCCCGCGCTTGCGGTCCCAGCGGCGGTTCCCGTCCCCGGCTTCCCTCGGAAGGCCAGGCTGGGAAGCAGGAGGGGCGGGCGGGGCCAGGAGCCGCCCGTGCTTGCCCCTGCCGGGAAGAAGGCGGAACCTCGGCGTATCGGGCCCCTGATCCCCGGGCCCGGCCTCCCGCGGTGACGCCCGGAACGGCGCCTTCCTCATGCTGGGAGGCTCCCGGAGCGCGGGCGCCGCGTTCAAGGGAGCCGCGTCGTGCGGGGAAAGTCCCTCCGGTCCGCCGGGGCCCCGTACCGCGCCGGGACGGGACGGGACGGGACGGGACGGCGGGGCACCGGACCCGGCCAGGTCCCCGGCCTGCCGGACCGGAAACAGGCGGCAGCGAGGGCCGCCGCCGCCCTGACCGGGAAGTACGCGCCCGCCTTCAAGCGTTTACGCGCTGCGGCCCCTTCCCGCGGCGGCCGACGGCGTCGCGGCGAAACGGCCCCGACCGAGCCTTGACCCTTGCCGTCCCCAGCCCCCTGGGCTGTGCGCCTCCCACCGGGTCCGCTGTAAAAAATCCCCCGGGCAAAACCGGCCTCCGCAGCGGACGAGGGCTTCCCGCACAGTTTTATACTCCGCCGTCCGCCCGTCCGCCTCCTGGTTTGGGAAAGCGATCGGTTACGCCATAAAACCGCTTGGCGCTACGGCCCGCCGATTCTGCGCCGCGGACCGCCAAGCTTCCCGGTCCGGCGCCCCGCCGAAAAGGACATTCCATGATCGCGCGCTCCCTCCCCCCCCTTTTCCCCGCCTTGGCCTCGGCTGCCGCGGCCCTGGCCTTCCCCGCCGGGACCGCGCTTGCCTCCCCGAAGAAGCCGTCGGGGAACGGAGGGAAGGGAGGAGGGCCTTCCGGGAAAAAGGGATCCGGGAAAGGCGCCTCTAAGGGAGCCCGCGACGGGATGCTGAAGGGCGGGCCCCCGCCGCAGCCGCCGGGGAATGCCGAGCTACCGGAGGGATGGCCGACTTGGCCGTTCCCCCCCGAGGGAAAGGCGGCGGAGACCGCGCGCCGCGCGGCGGAGGTCCTCTGCCGTCGCGGCTTCATGCTGGAGGCGGCGCACGCCTGGGACGGGGTGCGGGGCTTGGCCGTCCTCGCCATCCCTTCCTGGCGCCCTAACGCCTGGGCGGCCCTCTCCCGTTACGCGAGGGCCCTCGCCGAGTCGGAAGGGGAGCGGGAAGCCCCCGGCTGGGACTGCGGCATCTGCCTGGCGCCGGAAAAGCCCGCCCGACTCAAGGCTGCGGCTGACCTCGCCGCCGTCTCCCTGGAGCGCCTGACCCTACCGCCTCCGCTCGGCGCTACGCCGGGGGCATGGTAACGCCGGAAGAAAAAGAAGAAGATGATGATGATGATGATGACGACGACGACGACGACGATGATGATGATGATGATGATGGAGGATGAGGATGATGATGATGATGATGAGGAGGATGAGGATGAGGAGGATGATGATGATGATGATGATGAGGAGGATGAGGATGAGGATGATGATGATGAGGAGGAGGAGGAAGAAGAGGAGGGCTGATTGGGGAAAGTGGGGAGCGGCGTTCAGGAAGGGGGGCTCGGAGGTGTGGGGGGGAAATGGAAGCCGAACGCGCCTTCGCCCGCGAAATCGTCCGGATATGCCTCGCTGGGCTGGCCGAGGCCGGCACACCGACCCCTGTACTGGACGGCGTCGCCTGGACCCGCCCCCGCTCGGGGCTTTGGAGAGGCGGACGGAACACGCTCGCGGCAGCGGGGCCGGGGAAGGCGCGCGAGAAACCGGGGAAAATCGGGAAACCGGTAAAACCCGGGGAACCCGGACCGACGGGCGGCGCGGGGGAAACGGAGGGCACGGGCAGCCGGACGGCGCGCCCGGACACGCTCTGCCTAGCGCCGTACCCGGCGCCGTCCGGGGCCCGGGAGGCGCCGCCCTGCCCCTCCCCCGACGAGTTCAAGCGGCGGCTCGGAGAAGCGGAGGGCCCGGCCGGGCCCGGGACCGGCTCGCAGGAGACGCTCGCAGCCCGCTCCGAACTCGGCGGGACCCTCCGCGACACCGGGGACGCCAGGCTGGAAAAGGAGGCTCTCTGGCTCCTGCGGGAGGCTTCCCCCGGCCTGGACGCCTCCTCGGGCTCCCGTGACCCCAGCCCCCTCGCCGCCAAGGCCCGCCGGGCTCGGCGCTTGCTCGGGATCAACGGGCCGGCCGCGGCCATCCCGCGCTTCGGCCCGGAAATCCCCCAGGCCGATTTGAGCTTCGCGGCCGATCTCCTGCGCGGGGGTCAGCTGGCCGAGGCATTCAGGGCTCCGGAGCGCCGCAGGTCGCCCGGCCACGCCGCCCGGGAGCTGGCCGTCGCGGCCCGCCTGATCCGAGCGAGGATCCTAATCGGGCTGGTGCGCCCGCAGGATGCCGCCTGCGGAGACGAGCCAGCCATCGACGCGGAGCGCCTCCCGGAACCGCCCGGCGAAGCCCGGCACCTGGCCGACGCGGCGGCGTGCTTCCGCCAGGACGGGGACCGGCCCGAGGAGATGAACCCGCTCAGGCATTCCCTGATGCTCCGCAGGCTGTTCCCGGGAGGGATCCACCCGGAGACCGCCGCGTCCCTCTCGCTCGCGGGCGAGTTCGCGGCCGGCTCGAGCTTCGGGGAAGGCCTCCCTTTCCTGGCCCTTGCCCTGGAAACGCTCTCGGACGCCGGGGAAACGTTCGGACCCGACAGGGCCGAGCCGACGATGCGCCTGGGCCACATGCTCTCTCGCTCGGGCGAATGGGAACGGGGCACCGCCATCTTCCGGAAGGCGCAGGACTGGGCAGCCGGGGCCAGGGGCCGCGCGGACCCACTGGCGTACGCCGCCCGCCTGGAGCTTACCGATGCCCTTCTGGGTTCCGGCGACCTGGCCGGGGCGACCGAGGCCTCCAGACCCGACTGGATGGCCATGAAAGACTCCCTGCCCGAGGACGCCCCGGCGGAGAGCCGCGAGGCGCTGGCCGCCGAAGAAAGGCTGTTCTCCGAGGGGGTGGAGGCCGACTGCGGGGGCCCGGAAGCCCTGGACGGAAGCTGCCCCCCCCGAGGCAGGAACGGCGATCCGGATTATGCGGACTTGCCCTGGGACGATGAAGAGTGGGAGTGGGACTCCGGGGACGAGGATCGGGGCGACTGGAGCCGGGATCGGGACGGCGAGGACCGGGACCGAGGCGACTGGAGGCTGGATCGGGACGGCGGGGGACTGGCTCGGTCGGACGAGGACCAGGGTCGGGACGGCGGGGATCGGGACCGGGACGGCGGGGGCATACACGGGAAGGAAGCGGACAGGCACTGGGACGGAGGGGAGGGTGACTGGCGCCCCCCGGCGGCCAGGCGGGACGGGTCGGACTGGACTCCCGGAAGAAGGCCGTCTCCGAGGCGCGGTGCGCCCCCAGCCACGTCCGCAGGCCAAGGGCATATCAGAGATCACGGGGAGACGGGTGGGAGCGATGGTGAGCGTGATGGGCCTTTTTTCCCCCCCTGCGCAGCCTTTTTCGCGTCCGTAGAGCTTACGCTCCTCGTCGCCGTTCCCGCGTGCGCCGCCACGAAAATGCCAGGCGGGGGAAGCCGAAGTGGCAAGCGCCCGCCCTGGTGGGCCACGGCCGGGAAGAAGGTGAAGCCCCGGCCCCCCGCCTCCCGGAACCCCAAGCCCAAGTCCAGCCTCCCGTAAGGATGGCCCGTATGGGAGTTGCCCCTGATGGGGAGGATCCTGGAGTACGAGCGCCGCTGGGGCTTGTCGGGGACCCCGCCCCCCCGCGGCGGGGTTGGCGGGGAAAACGGCCGGAGCTTAGGGGATGCGGACGGGGGGGCGGTTCCGGACGCGGACGCCGACCGGTACGTGGAGGAATACTCCGCCGCCGACGCGGTAGAGAGGCTCCCGGAAACCGAGTCCGCCTGGCGGATCCTCTTTAGCCTCCGCAACTCGCCTGCGGAGCTCCCCGGGGGCCGAAGGAGGGCAGCCGCGCCCCTGTTGAAACTCGCGGACGCCGTCTGCGACCGGCCTCCAGGGGCCAACGCGGGAACCCTGGGGCCCCGGATCCACCCCCGGAGGCCCTCCGGGCTGCCTTGGCTGCGGCGGAAGGACCGGGCGCGGACTCACGGGAGGCCCTCGCGTTGCGCTCCGAACTCGGCGCCGGGCTCTTCGACTCGGGGGAACCCAGCGAGGCGGGCGGGGCGTCGGCGCTCCTCAAGGAGGCCTCCGCTGAGCTTGACGGGCCGGGGCCGGGGGTTCCGGAGCCACTCAATGCGAAATGCCGCCTGGACAGACGGCTGGCGGGGTTCAGCAGCCAGGGGCGCGCTCCCTGGCTCGGGATCCCCGCCCCCCCCCCCGGCGAGTTCGCCGAGGCGCTGGAGCTCTTCCGCGAGGCCGCCTCCTTAGCCTCGCCGGGGCCGGAGGGAGACGCCGCTCGCTTTTCGAACCGCTCGGGGGCCGCGGCGGCGCTGATCCTCCTAGGCCGGACTGGCGAGGCGATGCCCGATCTCCGCCTCCCTCCTGTCGGCGGGATACCTTTCCGCCCGATGGCTACCCCTTCATTCATGGAGCATTCAATTTCGTAGGGGTGCAGGGTTTTCGCAGTGTAATCAATCCTTCCCGTGCATCGGTGACTGGCGGTCGGTAAACTGCGCCTGCGCCGTCAAGAGCCTCTTTGGGCTGCCGGCAAAAACCAGCCTCCGGCTTGGGCTTAGGACATAATTGATGAAAAGATTTGTTACATCAATCAATCAAATATGCATCAGACTGACGCCAGGAGATCCCCCCCTCGGAGGCGACCGGAAGGCCCTCGGTGGGGGACGCGTGGGACTTGGGGAGTAGGAGAAGCCCGGGCGGTTCTGCATGCTTGCAGGAACCCGGCCGGGCACGTCAGACAAGCGTAGTCTGAACGAGTCAGGCCGGTACAGGGCGCGTAAGGCGCGAGGCTCGGCTCGAGCCCGACGCGCGGGAAAGGCCAGAGGAAGGCACGGCGGCTGGAACAATTGGGACCGGCTGCTTCCCGTCAGAAGCTAAATTTTTAAAGCGGCAGAAAGCAGATTATCTGCGCTTGGTCACGAGGGGAAGGGGACCGTTTATGCCGGATCCTGCACGGATTCTCAAAGGATTCCCCGTGGGTTCCAGGCGTCAATAATTGCGGGCAGCTCCGCGCGGACCCTGCCTCCGGTCATTGGCGGCATAAGCTTCGACGCAATCCGGTCCGCCCGAAACAGCTGACTTCGGCAACGCGTCAGCCTGGCAGGCTTGATGCAGTCCGGGGGCCGCAACGCCGAAAACCACTAAAAACTCAAAGAATTGATTTAAAATCATGGATGTTGTATAAATGGAACTGATAATACTGACGCCTCCACTAACTTGAAGGCCCAAAGCCGGAATGCGAACCAAATGAACCAGGATTTACCAGTTCTTCCAATAGGGATGGCTTCCTTTGAAAACCTCAGGGTAAAACAGGCTGTCTATGTTGACAAGACGAAGTATATTACGTACCTTGAGAATGCGGGTCAGTTCATCTTTTGCGCACGTCCCCGCCGTTTCGGCAAGTCACTTACTGTGAATATGCTCGATGCCTTCTATTCTGGGCGAAAAGATCTTTTCCAGGGCCTCGCTGCCGAAAAAGATATGAACTCCCCTAATTTTGTAGCCTGCCCTGTCGTCAGTCTGGACATGTCAGCCGTGGCCGGCAGCGACAGCAAGGAAAACTTGCAAGACGTAATAATGGATCGTCTTGGAATTGTTGCCGAGTTGCATCAAGTACCTTTGCGCGGTGTAAATTGCGCAAACGCCTTTTCTCATCTTATTCGGGACGTCCACAAGGCGATCGGACAAAAGGTAGTCATTCTCCTGGATGAGTACGACGCCCCCGTCATAAACATTATCAGCAGGGATAAACGCGCATGTGACAATAATTTCCTTGTGGATACGCGGATCGTCATGCAAGATTTTTACACGCAGATAAAAGTGGAAGAAAAACACATCAAATTCGCCTACATTACCGGAGTCACTAAATTTTCCGGGATGGGAGTGTTTTCCAAGCTCAACAACCTGCGCGACATTTCCCTTTTTCCAGATTTCAGCGCTTTTATGGGCTACACCCATGAAGAGTTGATTACGTATTTCGCTCCTTTCATAACCCACACCGCGCGTCTGCTCAAGACAAGCGAAGAAGGGCTTTTAAATAAACTCAAGGAATATTACGACGGTTTTTCCTTTGACGGGGAAACCGAGGTGTACAATCCTTTTTCAGTCCTTTCGTTCTTCAAGGCAAGAAAATTCGGAAACTTTTGGATGGAATCAGGATCTAACACCTTCATCAAGAAATTCCTGCGGGATGAGGAGCTTACGGTTGACCAGTTCCAGGGCCAGGAAATAGACTACAGTCGGGCCAGGGCTCCCGGGGAAATCGACGCCACTTCGCCCGCTGGGTTCCTCTACCAATCCGGCTACCTGACCCTCCGGGCCACAGAAAACGGGGCATATCTCATGGATTATCCCAACAGCGAGGTACGAGAGGCGATTTCGACGCTGTTTATGGAAAACTACACCTCCGACTGGGTGGCCATAGGCAAATCAGGACGGGAACTACGCGAAAAATTGGCATCCGGAGATATCGCCGAAATGGTGAGAGTCTTAATTATGCTTCTTAGCGGCATTCATTACTCTGACCACTCGAAAGCGAACAGAGTTCCGCTGGTCAGGATTCTCAAGAAAATCATGGGCAAGATACCCGGCGGGGACAGCCTTGAACCGTCGGACGAGAGCAAGGCGGCGACGCTGGCGGACAAGCTCCAAAAGAAAAGGGGCGAGAGCTACTACCGTTCCCTGTTGCAAACCTGCCTGTGGATGGCCGGGGCTAAAGCCACCCCCGAGAAACCGGAGAACCGCGGCCGTCTTGATCTGGAGGTTGTCTACGGAACCATGACGTACGTCATGGAACTGAAAATCGCGAAAAACGCCAGGGGGGCGGCAAAGGCGGCAAGGGCCGGAATGGACCAGATTCGCCGGAGGGGTTACGGAGGTGCCTCGGAAACGCCCGTCCTGGTGTCGCTTGCCGTCGGCAAGGCGGAGAGGAACATCGTGGGCTGCCTCTTCAAGAGGAACGGGCGCGAGACGGCCTTAAAGTTTAAGGACGGGACATGCGTAACCCCCCCGCCCTCCCCCGTGGACGGCTTGGGTTAGACAAGCCCCCTGCCGGAGGGACGCGAAGTGGGAACCGCAAGGTGGACGCCGCGAACCAGATGAAGCTGGTCGGCTTGAACATCATGAGGATTTTCAAGTTCCGGATCCAGTGCGTGAGGCTCAGGCGGCTGGCCCGAGACTCCTCTGGCGCGTACCGGGGCAAACGGTCTTGCCGCCCGGACCAGAATTAGACTGTAAGGAGGCAGACAGAAAACTGACAGAAAACTCACTAAAAAATATAACCACTCGGCCAGCCAGCCCAGCTGTGGTTTCAGCAACGGCGGAACTGTGCCCAGATCATTTTTGAAGCCTGAAGCGCCCCCTCAACCGGGTGAGCTAATGCCATCCCCTCCCTCATGGAGCGTTCGACTTCGGGGGGGGTGTCTGACTTTTCGCAGCGGAATCAAGAATTGATCAAAAATCATGAATGTTCTATAAATAGAAAAGGCAATACTGACGCCTCCGCTATCTTGAAGGCCAAAAGCCGGAATGCGAACCAAATGAACCAGGACTTACCCGTTCTCCCCCTAGGGCTGGCTGACTTTGAAAACCTTAGGGAAAAAAAGGCAGTCTACGTTGACAAGACTAAGTACATCACGGACCTTGAAAAAGCAGGCAAGTTCATCTTTTGCGCCCGTCCCCGCCGTTTTGGCAAGTCCCTTACTGTGAATACGCTCGATGCCTTCTATTCGGGGCGAAAAGATCTTTTCCAGGGCCTCGCGGCCGAAAAAGATATGAGATCCCCTAATTTTGTAGCCTGCCCTGTCGTCAGTCTGGACATGTCCGCCGTGGCCGGCAGCGACAGCGCTATAATTTTGCAAAACAGAATCATGAGGCGTCTTGGAATAGTAGCTGAGCGGCATCATGTTTCATTGCGCGGCGAAGATTGCGCTGATGCCTTTTCTTGTCTGTTTCAGGACGTCCATGAGGTGAACGGCCAAAAGGCAGTCCTCCTCTTGGATGAGTACGACGCCCCCGTCATAGACCTTATCAGCAGGGACAAGTTTCCTTTTGATAAGAAATTGCTTTCCAATACGCGTAACTTAATGCAAAAATTTTACACTCAGATTAAAGTTGAAGAAAAACACATCAAGTTCGCCTTCATTACCGGAGTCACTAAGTTTTCCTGTGTGGGCGTGTTTTCCAGGCTCAACAACCTGCGCGATATTTCCCTTTTTCCATATTTCAGCGCTTTCATGGGCTACACGCATGAAGAGCTGGTTACATATTTCGCTCCTTTCATAACCCACACCGCGCGTCTGCTCAAGACAAACGAAGAAGGGCTTTTAAATAAACTCAAGGAATATTACGACGGTTTTTCCTTTGACGGGGAAACCGAGGTGTATAATCCTTTTTCAGTCCTTTCGTTCTTCAAGGCAAGAAAATTCGGAAACTTTTGGATGGAATCAGGATCTAACACCTTCGTCAAGAAATTCCTGCGAGATGAGGAGATTACGGTTGACCAGTTCCAGGGCCAGGAAATAGACTACAGTTGGGCCAGGGCTCCCGGGGAAATCGACGCCACTTCGCCCGCTGGGTTCCTCTACCAATCCGGCTACCTGACCCTCCGGGCCACAGAAAACGGGGCGTATCTCCTGGATTATCCCAACAGCTAGGTACGAGAGGCGATTTCGACGCTGTTTATGGAAAACTTCACATCCGACTGGGAGGGCATCGACGAATCAGGACGGGAACTGGGCGAACGACTGGCGTCCGGCGATATCGCTGGCATGGTCAACGTCTTATTTAAACTTCTTGCGGGCATTCATTACCGTGACCACCTGGACGCGAACAGAGTTCCGCTGGTCAGGATACTCGAGAAAATCATACGCAAGAAACCCGTCGGGGACCGCCTTG
>JAIRZX010000663.1 GCA_031267005.1 Deltaproteobacteria bacterium | reverse complement strand
CGGAGAGCGGAAGGGCTGTCCGGCCCCCTCCGGGACTGATCCCAGGGGCCGGGCGGCCGCCCGGCAAAAGGAAGAGGGCCCTAGAACGGGCCGCGGAAGGCCGTCCCCCGCCTGGCGGCAAAAGGCCGCGCGGGCCGGTAACGCTCACGGAGGGAATAGGGGCTCTCCGGGAGCGCCCGTCGCGCGCGGCTTCTAGGCCGCAGGGGGCCGCGGGCGCCAGAAGGGGGCGCCCCGGGGGGATTCATGCCCCCCGCGCCGCGGGACGAGGCCGCTGGGCTTCGTCCTGCGGCGGAGGCCTTCTCCGGTTCAGGTTAGGGAACAGTAGAGAGGTTACGGCCGGTCCTTTTTCGAGGGGGGACCGGCCGTTTTTCGTCTCGCTGGAGATTTTCCTGGCCGATTCTGAATTGGGTTGCGGCGAGCGCGGGGGTGGCCAATATGGCGAGCGGGGGGGGTGGAAATAGTGGTGACCGGATGGTCGTTTGGGCCTCCCTTGCGAATCATCTGGCGGATTAATGGTGGGGGGAGATTAGCGGGAACGGATTGCAAGCGGCGATCTGAGTTCGCTCGTGATTTGCCAGGAGTCTCCGAGTCGGTTTAGGGCAGTCAGTTGCGGGGAGAGGGCAGGGGCGGACGTTCAAGTCGTCTGCGGCCGCTCCTCAGGGCCCGCGCGGCAGGCCTATAAAGTAATTGGAACCTGTTGCCGAAAATGACTGGAAGTTGGTAGGCGGCGTGGTTCAGAAGGACGAACTCTAGGAGGAACGGAAACAGACGCGGGGATTTCATGGGAATGGCTAAACCCACCCTCCGGACTGAGGCAATGAGCCATCGAAGACGCCGTCTCGAATTGAAATCTACTGAAGACGGTTGAACGTCTAGAAAATGGAATAGGCACTATATTTTTGAAAGCGCTTGCGCCAAATGAAGATGAGGGAATGACGCGGCTCCGCTAGACGACTAGTCCGTTCTTCAGGCCTTGTCGAGGGCGGTTCGCTGGGCATTGACGCCGATACCGTCCTGACTCTTCTGAGGAAAGAAGCGGGAATGGTCTTGGGAGGAGAATCTCCCCGGCCATGTTTTCGCTCCTCGGACCGTACTACCGGGAAAGACTAAGTTGCATCCCAGAACCAAGCCTTCAGATCGAGGACCGCCAGTCAAGTTAAATATTATTAATTCAGTTAATGATAGGTGCGGATTAGTGAAGATAAGAGGAAATTCAAGCAAGTGATTATACGTGGAAATTCAAGTATATTGCTAAGATGAAATAAAATAAGGATATTAGTAGGTGGCATTGGATTTGCGTGGCTACCGAACTATAAGATTTGCTTGACACTGGAAGAGAGTTGCTGTAGTCTTGGAAAAATCCGTAGGGGGTCTCGAAGGCCCACTTTAAAAAAGACGTATTTCCAAGTTCCGCCTGAAAGAGGCTCCGCGCCGGAACGATTGGCAATCCAGTCATCCTAACCGCGCTCGCGCCGTTTCTCTGGGACGGTGTCGGCGTTCTTGTGCCCGTCCGCCGGGATCAGGCAGTCTTTTTCCATATTCGCGCTGAAGCGCGTTTTTCTGCGATTCGATAACATCGCTCCGGGAATAATCGGAAATCACGGTTCATGAAGGCCGCCTGGAAGGACTTGTTAAGTTCTTCCAGGCGGCTTTTTTTTTGAACAGGGGAGGAAGGCCGTGAGGTGCAACATGCGGAAACGCTAGCGGACGAGAGAAATCAGCGGCAATGGGCGAGCCGATGAATATTTTTTTGAAAGAAGAGGGCCGTCTGATGTCTGTCCTTACGCCGCTAAGCAGACCGGCAGGCCGGGTCGGAAATTAGGAACGGCTATGTCTACGTCTTCAGGTGGCGGACGCATCTGCGGCCTCGGGGAAGGCGTCCGGTGATACAGACGCGCTGGATGAGTTAGAGGAGATTAAACCAGGTAAACGTGTATTGGAAACTGGCTCTTGGCGTAGGGCGTACTGCGTAATATGAGCAACTCCATTCTGAATATGGCTGGAAAGCCCTGGGTGAGAATTAAAACAGTGTGCCGGTATCTCATGTTCTGTACGGAGAGCGGTGGCAGCGGGATGGCATCCTGGGAAGGATAGCGAGAGCTGTTTCAAGATTATGTTCGTATCGGCAAGGCATCAGAGGAAGTATGCCTGATAAATCATCTCGGGAGAATTTTTTAATCAGAAAGCCGAGAGATTGGCGCGGCGACGCCATGAAAAGGAGATATTGGTTGAAAAGAGAAGTAAAAATTTTAAGCCAGCATATTATTATCGCGGCACTTGCGGTGATGGTTTCCGGATTTATCGAAGCTTCGTCGATCGCTCAAACCGGGAGTTACGATATAGCAGAGATCGAGGTCAGAAGCACCATAAGGCGTGAGGAGTTGCAGAGCACCAGCGCGGTCGTAATCGAAAACAAGGACATAATCGATCGAGTTTACCATACCATGCAGCACGTCCTGATGTTGGCCCCGGGGGTTAATTTTTCAGAATACGGCCAGCAGGGAACAGTTGGCAATGTTATGATCAGGGGATTTTCAGGAGGTCACGGAGGCGACATCGGCTTCTACTATGACGGGATTCCACTAAACGACGGTGGCCACGCCGATAATTATGCCGACACCACGGTGCTCATTCCCCTCGAAATCGAATCGGCGGAGATTATCAAGGGACCTGTTTCCGCCCTCTACGGGAGGGGAAACGGAGCCGGGACCGCTGCATTCCAGGGTATCAAAAGGGGCAATATTACAAGGTTCCAGTTGCGCTACGGGTCTTTCAACTCGGTCGACGCTCAGGGATTAATAGCGAGGGACGACGGGAATCTTCACCATGTCTACGCTTTTCAGGTCTTCCACGATGACGGATGGCAAAATAACACCAAGATTAACCGGTTTAATTTTTCGGGAAGATGGACTTACGACGTTTCGCCGGATTTAGAGTTGAGTCTTAACCTGAGGGCCGCTTCAGGGAAGTGGGACGAGGGAGAACGGTCAGCAAGCTGGCTCGATCCTAAGCTTGCCTGGGACGACGGGTCTGGGGAAGGCAACCTTAATGGAGGACACCGCGATCGGTACGACGCGAGGTTTTTTGTAAATTATTTCCTGAACAAAGATTCACAGGTCAGTTTTTATTTTTTTGCGACAAAACTAGAAAACAACATGGCCTATTTCGGATGGCCAGCAGGTTATCCTTACACATCACCAATACCTATCACGACTGAAACAGGAGACGATCAGGTTGGCAAAAGGACAGCCTACGGAACAGGGATCTCGTATAACCAACGTTCCCAAGTCTTCGGAGGGCACGAGCTCAGTTTTACGATCGGCACAGATTACCTGACGGAAAAACAGAAGCGGGACCAGTGGCATACCTATTATTCGTTCGGAAACAAGCATTTCGATCATTTTACCGATACGCTAGTTAACTTGCATACATGGTCACTTTTCGGTGAGTTGAATTATCAAATTACTGACACCCTCAAGATGCGCGTAGGAGGACGGTACGATCGGATATGGGGTTCCATAGATACAGGACCAGAGCACGGTACAAACCCGAATCAGCAGAACCAGCACTTTTCCGGGAAGACGCTTGAGATATTCAGCCCTAAGATAGGGATACTGTTCGAGCCATTTGAAAGTCTTTCATTGTATGCAAACTACGGCAAGGGGTTTAATCTTCCAGGGATAAACAATATCCAGTATTTCACCATGCATCAACTGAAGCCGACAATTCGAGAACAATACGAGCTGGGTTTCCGAGCAAATCCCCTGGATTGGTTAGAGCTTGGTTCAGCAGTCTACCTTGCCGAAACTTCGGACGACGTCCAACTCAATAATGCTACCAACGCTCTTGAGAATTCAGGCAGCACCAGGCGTAAAGGATTCGAATCATACGTGAGGATAACTCCCTTTGATCATTTAACAGTTTACGCCGACTACAGCTACCAGGACGCCAGGACGGTCACTAACGTGGCTGAACGTCGCTTGGAAGGTAGAAGGGTTACTCGGGTGCCACGCCACATTATGAACGCCGAGGTCGCCTATTCCCCTCCAGAAGGGTTCGGAGCAAGGGCGAGGTACAACTGGAACTCCGATATCATGTTGCAAGACAATCCGGCGCAAGCAGTTAATCCGTTTTACCGAGGAGAGGATTACGGACGTCTGGATTTACAAGCGAGTTACAGATTCAATGAAAAGTACAAGCTGTCCCTTGATGTCTTAAACGCGAAAAACGACAGGCCAAGGCAAGGAGTTCCCAACGCCCAAGGATACTTCCTTTACTGGGCTGTACCTCCCACGACCGTTCATCTCACTATGCAAATGGACTTCTAGCGGGGGCTACAGCGTTTTCTCTTGTTATGCAAAATTGATTTCGGCGGAACGAAACGCTTACCCTTGCCGAGTAACAGCCATGATACCGGATCATGCCGTTTCATGGCAAGTCCAAAAAGAAACACAGGTAATTTAAAATAGGTCCCCAAAGACTATCTGATTCCCGTCGACGGGGAACGGACATTTTTTTTTGTTCCATTTCAAACTATGTCGAACTGGCCCAATAAGGCGGGTATGCCCAGGGCTCCCTTACGGGCTTTATAATTGGTTCCGGGAAGCGTTGCCCGATTTTCGTAGCTTTGCTCTCAAATACTCAGGCGACACCACCATGCAATTGACACCTGATTGAAGGAGCCCTGCCGGTTTCAGATTGGAGGCGCCCTACCGGTTAAGGTTAACCGGGAGGGCGCCTTTTAGGCATTTTAGATGCTGGTTAATATATTATTTCCGAATTGGTTTACGGAGTCCACAGTGTCATGAATAATGATCGATGCCGTCTGCATCTTGGGCATATAAAAGGTCAATTTAGCGAAAGACTGGGGGAACTAAGAGTAACAGCATGATTTCGCCGAATAATTATGGTTTCACCAGGTAGCTGGACTGCAACACGACAACCGCTTTACGATCTTTCAGAAGTAAGTCATGAGAAAGGTGGTAAAATTCAGGCACTATCGTGATTTATATAACTGGCGAACATTTAAATATGGATTTTCGTAACCTCCCGCAAAAAAAATATTATAATTGCCGGGGCAAACTCCCGCAGATCTCACGCGCTTTGCCAGGCTCGGTTGCCAGTTAAGCCATGGATTGGCATTTAGGACGTTACTATCCATGGCTGGTTTTTTCGCGCCCCTGGTTGAGCGTGCTCTGCCCCCCTTCGTATTAAGCACGGTAGCGTCTGAAGCGAAACATCCTTAGGAAACTCCTTAGGGGAGATAAGGCGGGGAGGCGCGGACTGGGAGACAAAGCTGGCGTCGAAGCTGTCCGGAGTTACCGCCATGCCGTCCGTTCCGGCTAAGCCGTAAATGTCTCCGAGCCAGGGCCAGGGGCCGTTGATTTGGCTTCAAGTGGGGGGAGTGTGTGATATCATGTCCAAGTGGCCCGGAAAGGCCGGGACTTTCACGTGAACCGTTTTCTAGGGCCATGGCGGGCGACGCCTTCGCAAGCAAGGCGGCTGAGGTCGATTAAGCCGCCAGGGCGGGGAAAACCTTAGGCCCGCGGCAGCGCCTCGAGCCAGGAAGGGGCCGTTAAAAAGTTGTTGCGCTACCGCCGGGGGCCCGAGAGCGACCCCTTCCATTATATCTTCAGCTCCAGGGGCTGGCTTCAAGACTATGATCCTCCCGGCGAGTTCCCGTTCTGGATAAACCTGGAGCTTACTAACACTTGCCAGCTGGACTGCCTGTTCTGCTCAAGGAGGCTGTCGGCCAGGCCGCAGGGTCACATGGATCCCGGCATGGCAAGGGAGATCTTCTCGGAGGCCGCCGGGTACCCCGGCGCGGCGGTGCGTTTCACGGGGTGGGGGGAGCCGCTCCTGCACCCCCGCATCGGAGAGATCGCCTCCGAGGCCAAGAAAAGGGGGCTCAAGCTCAAGATCTACACCAACTCCCTTGCCTTGACGCCGAAGCTCTTCGACCTATTCTTGGACATCGGGCTGGACGACCTGCAGTTCTCCCTCCAAGGGCTTGACGGGGAACAGTACGAGTTCAACCGCCGCGGAGCCCGTTGGCATGATACCGAAAGCAGGATCCTCATGGCGTCGGAGAGGCGGGGGTCGGAGGCCAGGCCATTTTTGAGCATATTGACCTCTGTTTTGGCGACCGAACTGAAGGGCCGCGACCCGGACGCCTTCGCCGACAGGTGGCTTGAGAGCGTGGACAAGGTTGCAATCGATCTCACCAGCCTAAACTTCGTCTCTGAAACCGAAGAAGCCAGGCCGTACCTCGACCGCCAGTCCTCCGGCCTAGTGAGGGGCAGGTGCGTGGACGTCTTCCTGGCTTTGGAGGTGAAGTACGACGGCTCGATCCAGTTTTGCGGCCAGGACTCCGAGGGGCGCGAATGCCATACCGTCGGCCGCTTCGGGGAGATGAGCCTCTCCGAGGCCTGGAGGCATCCCCGTCTGGAGGCTCAGAGGATGCTTGTGGGACGGGCTCTAGGCCATGAAGGATCGCCAGTCTGCCGGAACTGCTACCACAACACCACTAAGTACGACCTCTTCAAAAAAGCCATTGGGCTTGCTGAGACGGCTGTGGAGCCTAATTCCGCCCATGTGGACGCGGCCGTGAAGGGATGCGGGGCAGTACATGGGGCAACGGCCGTGAAAGGATGCGGGGCAGCGGCCGTGAATGGAGGCGGGACAGTACATGTGGCCGGGGCAGGGGCTGGGAAGGGGGGCGGGGCCGCCAATGGGGTTGCGGCCGCGAACGGGACAAGGGCAGCCCATGGGGTCCCGGCCGCGAAGGGGGCCGTGCCAGCCCGTGCCGCCGGGAGGGGCGAGGCAACGACGGTACGGGGCGGAGATATCGGAATCGGGAAAGAGCGGCCGGAGGTGGGTGACGGGAGCGGCCGCACGGGCTCCTCCGCCCAGGGCGGCCAACTCGCCCTTCTTCGGCGCTCGGCTGAAGGGGAGATGTTGAAGTGAGCTCTCCTAAGCAGGCGGCCCGCGCCAAAAACGAGGCTTCCGCGAGGATACTCGCCGCGACTCTCACGCTCATATCCCGCGAGCAGAGGACGCTTCCGCCCCCGTATTCGCTGTGGACGCCGCATATGGACCCGGGGCAGGTACGGGAAGCCTCGATGCTGGTGGCCGACGGCAAAGCCCAGGTGGTCTGGGCGGAAGACAGCTACCCGGCGAGGGGGCTCCTCCTTTACCGCGCCAGGATCCTGGAGACTGAGCTTTTGGGTTACGGGTCCGCCGTCCTGCAGGGGCCCTTCCTGGTGGATCCGGATCCCGACGGCAGACAGCGGAAGACCGGGACTATGGCCTCGAAGGCTCTTCAGATAGCCCGAAGTCGGGGGGTGAAATTCGTGTCGGTCAAGACCTCCCACGATCCGGCGGTTCTAAGGGGCTTCGCTGACGTGGGCTTCCGGGTGGCGGAGGTGACCACCTGTCTGGAGGGGCCCATAGCCACTCCCGAGGAGCCCTTGAGGCCGTGCAAAATAGCTGGAGTGCAGCTAAAGCCGGGCGGCGAGGAGGACGCCAAGGCAATCCTGGACCACCTGGGGGACCTTTTTTACGACGGGCACCACCTCCATGGGCCTTTTCTTCCGGAGGACTTCTCCGGCAGGCTCTGGCGCATGGTAGCGGAAAGGGATCTGGCCTCCAAGTCCTGCCCCTCTTTGGTGGCCATGGACACGCGGCTTAACGTCCCGGTTGGATTGGCCGTGGGAACGGTGAGCGGGCAGAGGGCGTATTTGACCATCCTCCACGTGGCAGAGTCCCGCCGGGGCCAAGGTTTGGGCAAGCTTCTCCTGTCGCAGCTCTCCGCGTTGCTCTACGGGAAGGGGGCAAGGACTCTTTCCGTCGAGACCGCCTCTTGGAACCTGCCCGCGCTTTCGCTGTATGTGAGCGTCGGATTGAAGCACGCGGCGCCTCTGATGGCGTTGCATCACGCTCCGTAGCACGGTGCGCGGCGTTTCGCGGACTTTTTTGCAACACGGGTGAGACCTAGCGCGTGCGCTCTAGAGCGCTGACGCGACGTATCGTGGACTCAGTGCAACTAAGACTCAACGAAAAATAATATCTCCTTGCCCGTAAACAGCATATCGAGGAATTTCTGTATAATGAAACTGGGGAAAATAAGGCGGCAACGGCGTTATAGAGGGGCACCTCAATCATCGTGACGAGCCATTGTCAGTAAAGCTAGCCGAAGTTCTTGTTTGGTCAATCAAGCCCTCAGAAAGCCTAACCAAATGGCAACGAAAGGTGAGCAAAAGGCGTTTTGGGTTTACGCGATGAACCTGGCCGGGTTAGGAGCCATAAGACCGACGGGTGATAATGTAAAGTATAATTGACGAATCTATTGATCAGAAGCTAAAGTTATTGCCATTGCTGTTAAATATTAGAATAATATCAAAGAAATGACTATACCGTATATGAATTAAATACCAGCCATTTTCTAATATTTAGATTCAATGGCAATAATATGAGAATCACATGTGAAACCTCAGCAAATAGATCAAGTTTAATTGTAAACAATGGAAGGGGGGGCGGCCCTGGGGAAAGCGGAAGGTGGGGGGTATCTGCTCACAAGCTAACAGGCCATCTCCCCTCCCCATGGAATATTAAGTTGGACATTTTAAAATTACTGTTATCGAAACTAGGATATTATATAAAATTGTTGTTACGTGTATGATTTTAAATTTGGGGAAGAATATAAAGCGCTTTCCTACAATGCCTATCAATGACGCCGCCGCAATTAATCAGCTCGGCTGCATTTGAGCAGTTTGACACCTCGTTCCTAGTGGAAATACGCGATTGCGGCGGCAAAAAATAATAGAACAATAACCAACTATAGCCCATCTAAATTGTTAAAAAATATATTTTTACGCTGTTATGTTCTAAGTCTTCGACTTAACCACCCTGTCCGCGCCGAATTATTGCGGCGGCGTCATCAATATATTGGCGAGCATTCTATTAGTTTAAATATTTCTAGTGTAAAGTGGACATTTTAATATGGCTGTTTTGTAAAAAATCAGGATAATTTAAATTTGTCCAACTGGATAATACGGATATTTTAAATTGCTCTTATGAAATCATGATATTATAAATTTGTTGAAACCGAAAATTTTCAAACGGGCCTAACTGTGAATATAACTTGGTGCCGTATAGGGTGGGTCTATGGCGCGAGTCCCTCTCCCCCGCACGGGACGTTAACGCTGCAATAGAAGGGATCTCGCCTTTCGAGACTAGCCGCCGTTTCGGTGCCAAATCTCACGCTGTACGCTTACGGATATTGAAGTTTTTTCCATGCTGCTCCGACGTCATGCGACCACAGGCGTTACGGGAGCGAGTACATAAAACCGAAGACAACACCCCCGAATGAATCGAGCCGTCTCTCTCGTTAGCGGCTGAACCCCCGAAAGGATCCTTGAACGGCAGATTCGTTTTGACTGTCGCCTTGCACAACAAAGTGGATAATAACGGCTCTGGGCGGATGTCTTGAGCCCGACTTGCGAATCCTGAGCCCTGAACCGGCAACTGGATCGGCTGGAGTTAACGGTTGCTCACAGGCAAGAAATTTCGCGTGGAGACTAGGGAAGGGTATCGTTCACTTCGAGTCTGGCGCCATAACAGTCGGAGGGTGCGCCTGTTGGGAAGGAATGCGACGGATACATTATGGTTAACTGTAACCCGGAGGGCTGGGCCGTCTTTCCCAGGGCATTCTTTGCGCCTGCCGCAATCCTTTCACTTTAAGCATTTCTCCCGCTCGCAGTTGGTATCAGCTTCAGGCGAGCCTACGTAGGAGTTTCTTCCGCATATGCCGCTTTGATTTTCCGGGTTGCGGAGAGGGAAGATCTTGCAGGACGCGGCGGGCGAGTCGCTGAAGCACTTGCCCCGGGGGGCAAGACAGTGGTAAAATATATTATTGTATTGTTCCTTGGAGAGCGTCCTTAAAACTTGGGGCAGGGAGTGATGGAAATCGGTGGCGGACATGGGCATTGATTTGGTTTGGATTAACATGCTGGAATTTCTTCTGACAGCTTGAGAGAGTAACTGTGTCCCCTAAGCCGCGCTTTACGCCGTGTACGAAGGAGCAACTAGCCTGCCTGAAAGGCTTGGCCGACCAAAGCGCCAAAGAACCGGTTTTGGCATTGCGGGCTAACGTTGTGCTTTTGAGTTACGAAGGCCTTTCCGCTATCGAGATAGCAGCCAAACTGGGGACTTCCCAGTCGAACGCGTTGAAGTGGAAAAACCGTTTCGAGAAATCGGGGATTTCGGGTTTGCGCGATCTGGCAGGCCGTGATCTCGGAGACGACGGAGAGGCGATGTTGGCATCCGAGCCCAGGAGCGACGCCGAGCTTTCCGAACTGAAGAGCTGGGCCTCTGGCATCGCCCCTTCCCCCTTGCTGGCCGAAAGGGCTCGCAAGGCCATTGCGGGTCTTGAAGCCCTTAGGGACATGGGCCACCGGGCAAGACCTCCCTACAAGGAGGCCGCCTCCCGTTGGGGAACCGATAAAACCTACGTGGCGTTCTGGGGGAGGCGCTTCGCGGAGGAAGGCTTGGAGGGCCTTAAACCCAAGCAACGAGAACCGAGCGGGCGCCCTCCGGCCAGGCATTTGGAGACCATCGATCAGCTTAAGGAGCTCCTCGCGGCCAGTCCGCCGCCCGCGGAAAGGGATTCGGGGGCAGTTCCCTGCTGGAACGCGCCCTCGGCGGCGAAGGCGTTGGGCGTTCCGCTCGCCAGGGTCAGGCTCGCCGTCAAAGCCGGAGGAATAACCTTTCGGCAAGGCGTCCCGCCAGCGGAGTCGCGGGCCGCCCTGGCTTCCCAGCCGGGAGCAAAACTCGCTGAACTCAGGCGCTGGGCCGACGGCGGCGCCCCGGACGAAGGGTGCGTGGCGAGGGCTTTGATGCTTGTGAATTTTTTGGACGGTGTTTCGCTAAGGGGCGCGGCAGCGAAGTTCGGCGTGACCGGGCGGGTAGCCGTCTACTGGCTCGAGCGTTTCACGGAGGAGGGGGTTGAGGGACTCATTCGGGCGGACGGATCGGCGGACGCGGTGAGCGTTCGGAGGAAGCCGGGCCAGGCCTTGGATGGGGTGTCGCCGGAGGACATTCGCAAGCTCGAACGTTGGGCCGAGGCGTACGATCCGGGGGCAGACCTCAATTCACCTGACGCCGCGCTCTTGAAGCGGGCGGCCATGGTCAGGGCTTCCCTGAACGGGCTTTCCGATCTCGAGGCGGGGAGGAGGTACGGGGTCTCGGGCGTTACCGTGGCATTATGGCGAGGCCGTTTCGAGCGCGGGGGGGCGTCGGGTCTGATTCAAAAGCTCCGTCGCCGTATGGGACGCGTGAGTGCGCTTTATATCAAGGGCGCTTCAGGCGGCATTACTCCGGACTCCCATGCTGAGGGCTCCGTCTGTGAAGCCCCCTTGTACTGCCCTGGCGCCGACGGCGTGGGGGGGGAGTCCGTGGAGGCGCCCTTCGAAGGGACGATCCCGAAGGGAGATAGTCGCGGGGACGCCTTTTTCGAGGATGATCTCCCCGAGGGTGAAGTCCCGGAGGGCCACGTCTCTGATGGCGAGTCCAGCGGGGAAGACTTCTCGGATGATCATGGCTCCCGGGAAGTCATCTCGGGAGGCGAAGGGTCCGGGGCAGGTAACGGTGAGGGCATGAAGGAGGAGGGGCGCCAAGGCGCGCGGGTATCTGCTGGGCCGGACTTGCGATGGAGCAGGATTTTCGCGGGGAGCGGCGACGAGCCCCTCCTGCCCGGGCGGGGGAATCGGCCCAAGCAGTCTTCTTGTGAAGACGGAGGCCTTTCGCCCTCGCTCCTCAAAAGGGAGCTCGCGGAGTTGAGACGTTGGGCCGAGGGCGGCGCCCCGGACGAGGGCAGCGCCATGAGGGCAAATGTGGTCCTTAAGGTTCTTTTCGGCGAAGCTGCCAAGAACGTCGCCGCTGAATTTGGGATCTCGTTGCCCGCCGTTTATTCATGGCGCAGACGATTCGAGGAGATGGGCCCGAGGGGGATTTCCAGCATTAACGCTAGCGCTCTAGAAAGATCTCCTGAGGAAATGGGGATCCTCGGAAACTGGGCCGAGGGTTTCGACGGGTCCAGGCCCGCCTCTTATGTCCAGCTGAGCGGTCCGGAGGGCTGGGCACCCCCAGCTTCTTCTGCCTCCTCCTCCTCCTCCTCCTCTTCTTCTTCTTCTTCTTCTTCCCCGAATTCCGCCTCGCAGACTGAGCTTGCCCGCCGCGCTTGGGCGGTAGCTAGGTGCCTGGAAGGCTGGATGGAAGTCGAGGCCGCCCGAATCTGCGGCCCCGACAGCTCCGAAGTGAACAGGTGGAGGGAAGACTTCCTCTCGCGCGGCCCTGCTGGTCTTTTGGCTGCAGGCGAAACGGGACGTGACTATTCGAGCCCTTCCGAAGCGCTTTCAGGAGAGGTCAAAGCCCTGGCTTCCTCTCCGCCGCCTCCCGGATCGCCTTGTTGGAGCTTGACAGCCGCAGCACGGGTCCTCGGCATCCAAGTTTCGGAGCTGGAGGCCCTTATGGAGCGGGAAGGCGTCGTGTTTTCCGACTGGCCTAAGAATGCGCGGCCCGAGGGGGATCAGGCGACTCTCGAGCGGTGGGCCGATGGAGGGGCGCCGGACGCTGCATTGGCCGAACGGGCCGAGGCTGTATTGAGATGCATCGCGGGCCTGGCGGAAGAAGAGTGCGCTCGCCAGATCGGCGCAAGCCCCAAGGACGTAGCGAGATGGAGGCGGCTCTATGCCGCAAGCGGCCCTGAGGCGCTCCTAGACGCGGACGGCAGGGCGGGCGGTCAGGAATCCTGGCTGGAAGACAGGGAAGGCGGGGACTGAGAGGGAGACGCCAAAGGATGGGGAGGGAGAGGGAGAGGGATCTTTGACCCGTTTGAGCTAAAGCGGTGGCAATCCCGAAGGTTATGCGGTTGCAGCAAGCTGCTGGGAAGGCTACAAAGGGAGAGATTTTTTCGCCTCCACGAAGTATCTTTTCACTTTGCTGGATAGGTTTTGAATTTATCAAACGGCGGAATGCGCTTGGATTTTTTGAGTAAGAGGCGAGTTGGGTCAGTGATTCCGTTAGATATTAGCGCGCGCTAAACGTAGACTGATATTCTGACATGTCGCTCCGCTATGATTGGTTGTAATCGGGAAGGATTTAATGCTTTACGCAGATCACGCATATCGAGAGGCACCCGGGGATTTTTTTTGTCATCCAAAGATAATTTATATCATGTTGGTAAAACTTTTCAAATATAGGAAGCATCTGCCTCCACTCTTGATGTATTGTATCGTGGTGTGCATGGGTACGGCGAACGGGGAGATGAAATAAGAAATAAATTGATGTCTGATCCCTAAAAAATATAATCAAAGATACTTGATGAAAGCGACAGCTAAGATAATCATTGTCTAACAATGAATATAATTCCGAATTTTGTTATCTTCAGTAGCGTCGGGATTATCGCCTGAGTGAAATATCAATCTTAATTCTAACTTGTCCATGTACCTGTATGCTCCCGCGATAACATTTTTAAAATTAACTAAAGCCATCAATTCTGGTTAGGGCAGATTAATATCTGAATTTAGAATAAGCAGTTTGGTCATCTTTAGTTAGCCATTCTCGCAAGTTAGCCATTCTCGCATGCCTCCTGCGTTTTGCAGACTCTGTTTATTATTGCGTCAGCCATAGCTGTTATATTTTAAATATCTAAGTAAAGTTCAGCGTTTCCGAACACATTTCTATCAACTTTTTTTTACAAAGGATATGGTTTATACATCGCCATTTTACTTGGTTCACTCGTAAATATCCTAAAATCTTTTGAGCTAACCTCTTGTTTTAAATAATATTTAGCTATCTTTGCCATCATGATAAAATTACCATATTGCCTTCAATAAATTTTCAATTATTTATAATATTCTATATTTTCCTAAACAATTTTTTTTGTATGCCATTATGCCGTTTGAGTCTGACTTGACGAGTAGCTTTATTGCTCCATCCACATATTGATTAATCATTTCTGTGTGCAAGGCATTTTAATTTTGTATCCATTACAAACTATGCAATACTATTGGCGTGTTGAGGCTATGGTATGTCTCGTAATTATTGCCATCCAACCAGTTCCAAGTCAGGGGTATCGTGCTACGAACCTTCTACTATCTATGACAGATGGAATATAAAAAAATCCATATCAATTAAAATACTGGGATGGTTGATAATTTGGCCAGCATGATAAATTATTTAGCCATTAATAAAAAGGGTTATTCAAATCCAAACTTTGAGGTGATAGATCGTGAAAAGTGATGAAAATCTTATAAATCCGTAATTGTTTTTCTCATATCCTATAAAATATTTTATCTCACGTTCGTTCGCCCTATTTTTGTAAGTTTATTTAGAGAATCAAACTTTGATCCTTATGCTGCTTGCAGGCGCGTCAGCAACATGTTTTCACTTATGTTGATTCTGTATAAAAAAATAAGGGATTCCCTCCCGGCGTTAGCCGGGAGGGATATTTCCCGTCCGCATGGAGCGGCTTCAGCCGCTGTTTCGGCCCGAGTTCCGGACTTCGGGACCATCATGCGCATATGTATAAGGCGACCGTTTCCAGCGCCCGAGATGGAACTACCCTACCATCATAAATCCGTTTCGGCAAGCACCAGATGTAAAAAAAATTAAAAAAAGTGATAAAACAGTTCTTAACATAAATCCGCTAAATGCGGACGATTAGATCTAATGGCACGGCGAATATGTGATATTTCGTATGGTCTCGGAGATAATTAAGTGATTAAACTGGAGATGCACGGTTGACAGAGATCAATTTTTCCGATATTTCAACCTACAGGCCCTGAATAGTCCATTGATACAATCGTTTTGCCGAGTAATCAGTTTTTCGTTCCATCAGCTGGGCGGCCTAACGGGCAGCCATCCGTCAGTCCGTTCGAATAGCAGATCATCCAACAAAAAAAAATTTTCGAAAATCCCTTTCCCAGATGGTTGGAACGTTACCGCTTCCGCGCTTTCGGTTGCAAGCGGAGTCCGGCTCAGCCATATTCTGCCGAAGTGATGATGAGAGCCCGAAGGGTTTGACGCATGAGAGGGGAGGCTAGTTGAGACAAGGCAAAGCGATGGGGATAATCATAAAATCAAAAGCAACGAAATCAAAAGCAAAGAAATGAAAAGCAAAAAAATGAAAAGATACGATACCAGAATCGACGAGACGAGAGGCGCCGTTTTTTGACCGCAGAGCGGGGTTTGGATTTCTTCAATAGCAGTAAAGCAGGTGTATATTTCCCCCTCTAAGCTCCAGCCAAGCTGAGGAGTGCCGTCTACCGGAAATGCGCCGGGCATTATGAAAGGTGCCGCCGAATTCCACGAAAAACCGCCGTTAAGGATGTCGGACCTGGTTCCGGGCTGTCAGAGCTACGGCGCCGCCATGCCGCCGTCCGCGAGGAATGCCTCTGGGCTTTTGTAGAAGTAGTTCGCGTCCACCTTCTCGCCGGGCTTAAGCAGGAGGAAGTCGCTCTCAGGCCAAGGGCCGTCCACGAAGGACCTGAAGTAGCTTAGGTCAGACTCGATTTCGCGGTACTCCTTGTTGAAAAACCTGGCGCTTTCCCTGACCCTTTCCCGGAGGAAGGGAATGTCCCCCACGCCGTTGTTGATGAGGCAGAAGCTGGTGTAGTTTATGATCTCAAGGCTCATGCCTTTGAAGGCTTTCTTGGCGCCCATGCGCGGCAAGTAGCGACGCTCGTAGAAGGAAAGCGGATCGGCCCCGTTTCTGATCCAGCCGTCGGTGTACCACATGGTCCCGGGGTTGTCGAGAAAGAGCTTCATGTAACGGGCCGGGCTCCCCAGGAGCATCGCGATGCAGTCGTGGCAGCGGGGCACGGTAAGCCCTTTCGCGCAAGACACCCCGACCGTGCCGTTGGAACACAGCCCGTAGCCCAGCGCAACCCTGTCGCATCCCTCCGATGACGTCAAACCGTCCACTGCGGCGTTTACTGCCGCGGGCATCTCCTGGGGCCTTTCATGCAGGGCGAATTCCAGGACCTTCATGGGGACGTCGCGGCCGTCCAAGGCCCGTTCGATCTCATGCCTAATCACGTCGCAAGCGACGATGCCGAGTTTTCCGAACTCGCCGCGCTTTCCGGATACGCCAGTCTCGCAGGTCATCTTCCCTCCTCCCCCGGTTTTTACCAAGCAGTGCCGAAAGCCGCCTTAGGACGTGGCGGAAGCCGCCTCCGTCCGGTTTGCTGGCCTCCTGAGCCCTAGTTCCAGACAGTGTCGAATTACCCATCATGCCTTCATGGCCATGGTCTCATGCCTTCATGGCCATGGCCATGGTCATGGTCTCATGATCTGATGATCTCATGCCTTCCGGCATGCGGAACAGGCCTAAAAGGCGGTTAGCGATCGCAAAAGAACGCGTTGGAGTCGGGCGGAGCCTCGCATCGTTCGTTCTTGCCGTAGCTCCTCAATCCCGAAGCGACGGCGATACTGTAGCTCTCGAAAAGCGAATCGCGGGCGGCAAGCTGGCTCATGCGGTGTTCCGCCTTGGAGCGCCACTCGCTTACGGACGACTTGTTTTCCCAAACCGACAGGCTCAACAGCTTAACCTCCTTCGAGACGCTTTTGAAGCGTTCCGCGCGGATGAAACCCGGGCATTTCTTCAGTTCGTCCATAAGTCCGGCGGCCAGGCTGAGGTACTCTTCCATGCGGCCTATTTTGGGAGTTACCTCGAACAGTACGTAAATAGCCATGAACAGTACGTAAATAGCCATGGACAGTTCCCTCCTCCTCTTTGGCTTTCCGCCCCCCGAACGAAATCCGCGCCCGGCTGCAAAATGGCCCGCCGCCTCAGCAGGGAGCGTTTCGTCCCGGAGCGCCCGGCCGGGCGCGGAAATGATTCAGTCCAGAAAGGGTTCGGCCGCGCCTAAAGCGCCGTGCCCCTTTTGGGGAAGTAAAGGGAGGACAAGTCGACCCCCTCGAGCGCGAGGAGACGGGATTTCACCTTTATGCCGCCCGCGTAGCCGGTGAGGTTTCCGCCCGCCCCGATTACCCTGTGGCATGGGATTATTACGCTTATCGGGTTGTGGCCTACGGCCCCGCCCACGGCGCGGGCGGACGCCTTCCCCCCCGCCTCTTCCAGCAACCTGGCGATTTGGCCGTAGGTGACGGTCTCCCCGTAGGGGATCTCCCGGAGGACGCCCCACACGGCCTGGCGGAAATCGCTCCCGCAGGGGGCGAGGGGCAGATCTGGGACGGAAGGCCTTTTCCCGGCGAAGTAGGCGTTAAGCCAGCTAGTGACGTCCCGGAACAAGGGCATCCCGTCTGCGGCCTCCGGAAGCCCGCGTGCGGGTCCGCCGTGGTACCTTTGCCCCTCGATCCACAATCCGACTAGGCTTTCGCCGTCGGAGGCCATCGTGAGCTCGCCTATCGGGGTGCCGCAGGTCGCCCAGAGGCATTTCGCGTCATTTTTCCCCATGCCGTCCCGCCGTTCCATGTTGCCTTTCCTTTCCATGCCGTCCCGCGGCGAGCGGGCCCTGCCCTCGCCCCAGAGAGTTCCACAGCCCGACGGTGGCGTAACTCCGCCACGGCCGCCAGGCTTCCGCGAGTTCCTTGAGTTCCCTGGACGTGCGCCCCGGGAGCGCCTTCTTGACGCCCGCGTCCGTCTCCAGGAAGACGTCGGGCCAGCCCATCGCGCGCATGGCGATGTATCCGGCGGTCCAGCTCCCGATGCCTGGAAGGGAGCGGAGTTTCAAGGACTCGCGTTCGGGTGAGGCGCAAAAGTCCATGTCGACGTCCCCGTCCGCGAACAGCTTCGCCATCGCGCCTATCGCCCCGGACCGGGCGGATACGACGCCAAGCTCGCCCAGGCGCTTCTCCAGGGAGTCCCCCATGGCGAGGAAGTCCCCGGGCGAGGGGAAGGCCCGGTCAAGGCCCTCCTCCCCGGTCGCGACGGGGGCCCCGTAAGCGGCGGCGATCCTGGCGGCCAGGGTCCCCGCGGCCTTGACGGCGATCTGCTGGCCCAAGACGGCCCTTACGGCGGTCTCGAACGAGTCGAAGGAACCCGGTACCCGCAGGCCGGGCGGGCACGAGCCCGGGGCCACGTCGTTCATGGGGGAGAGCCTGGCGTAGACCGATTCCGGGTCGCAGCAGGTGTCGAACAGCCGCTTGACCCGCGCGAGCGCCTGCGGGAGCGCTGGCAGGAGGCTCTCGCTCAGGGTTACGGAAAGGGCGTCTTTCCGGGGGTTTTGGGCGACCTTGAGCCAGCCGAGGGCCGTTTTCCCGCCGGGCGCGGCAATCCGCGCGGCCCGCATGTACTCCCCGCCCGCGACCTTCTCGACGCCCGCCAGGGCGCGGGCGCCCAAAAAACCCAGGATCTCGTCCCAGCGGTAGGGAGGGCGGTACCCCAGCGAAAGGCTCAAGCCCGCGTCGGCCCTTTCCCCGTCCGCGGCGCGTTTCCTCAGAGAGGTGGGCTTTAGCCTGTAGCGGGCCCTGAAGAGGCCGTTGAAGCGCCTGAGGCTCCCGAAGCCCGCCGCCATGGCCGTCTCGAGGACGCTCAAACCGGTGTCGGTCAAAAGGCTCTTGGCGAGAAGTAGCCTGCAGGTCTGGAGGTAGGCCACCGGAGTAACGCGGTACTCTTCCGCGAAGGCGCGCCTCAAGTGGCGGGAAGAGCAGCCGAGCCTCCACGAGAGCTCCTCCAGGCTGAGGGATTCCGCGCAGCCGTCTTCCAGCATCCTCGCCGCGCGCCTGGCCAGGCCCGCCGAGGGGCCGACGAAAGGGCTTCCGGGCGCCAGTTCCGGACGGCACACGAGGCAGGGCCTGTATCCGGCGAGTTCGGCTTCCGCAGCGGAGCCGAAGAATGAGCAGTTCTCCCTCTTCGGTCGTTTCATCGGGCAGACGGGGCGGCAGTAGATGCCCGTGGAGGATACTCCCAGGAAGAAGCGGCCGTCGAAGCGTGGGTCCTTCGCCGCGAAGGCTTCGTAGAGGGCGTCGGGGTTGTCGAGCATGCCGGAAAAGCCTCCTGCCGAATTTCCGGGCATTATGCCGCAGTTCGTTTCCGCCTGTCTGGCCGTTTTCGGACATGGTATTTAGGGGCCGCGCCGTCGCGGGCCCAGGAAGGGAACCCGTCCGGGCCCGGGCGGGAGGGGCCAGGTTCCAGGCTGGGGCAGAGCGACCGGTCCAGCTCCCGCCTTCTGCGCGGGACCCGGTCCCCGTTTGGGTACCGGGCCGGGGGGCGCGTTCCGCGTCCCGCCACCGGTCCCGGCGGCGGCCCAGCCCCGTCCCCCGTCCCGGGCCGGGGTCCCCTCCGGGGCGCCTCTCCGTAAACTGAAGGGCGTCCGGGCGGGCCCGGCCGTCCCTCTGGCTAATGCGGGAGCCCGTCCACGTAGGCCCTCAATCCTTCAACCACGCCGTCGGTCAGAAGCTCCAGGTAGGCGTCCTGGGAGAGCCTTTCGGCCTCGCGGGCGTTGGAGAGGAAGCCTATCTCCATCAGTATGGCGGGCACGTCGACGTTTACCAGCACCACGAAGACCGCCTCCTTCACGCCCAGGTCGCGGACCTTGTATTTCGTGCGGAGGGTCTCCAGGGCCTTCGCATGCACCGTGCGGGCGAGCACCCTTGACTCGGCGACCTTGGTGTTCTTGGCTATGAGCTCCAGGATGCCCGCCATCTCGGACATGGTCTTCTGCTGGGTGGCGTTCTCCCGGGCGGCGACGGTCTGGGCCGAGGGGTCGGTGGCGAAGTTGAGCAGGTACGTTTCCAGGCCCTCAACCGACGCCAGGGAGTTGGCGTTAACGTGGACGGAGACGAAGAGATCCCCCTTCGAGTCCGCGACTATCTTGGGCCTCCGGTCCAGGGTCACGAACTTGTCGGAGTCGCGGGTGAGCACGGCCTGCAGCTTCAGCCTGGACTCGATCTTAGCCTTGAGCATCTTGGAGGCCTTGAGCGCTATGTCCTTTTCTTTCAAGCCGTGGCCTGCCGTGCCGCCGTCCTTGCCGCCGTGGCCGGGGTCTATCACGACGCGCCGTATCTTCAGCCCCAGCTGCCGCGCCAGCGAGTCCGCAGGCCCCCGTGCGCCGCGGCCCGGCCTTTTCGGGGGGGGCGGGGGGGAGGCGGCGGCCAGGCGGGGCTCCGGAGGCGCGTCCGCCTCGGTGGGCGGCAGGTCCTCGGCCTCCTCTGCCACCCTCAGCTCCAGGCGGGGGGGATCGTCAAGGAAAACCGGCGCGTAGGGATGCGCCCGGGGGAGATCGACCACCAGCCTGGCGGTGTCCCTGGCGAACTGGTTTATCTTTACCAGGTTTATGAGGGGGGCTGAGCTTTGGTTCCTTCCCGGAAGGCCGCCCGCTAGCCTCGCGGAGCGGAGATCCGCGTAGACCCGGTGCTGGCCCCCGGCCCGCTGGGGGGGTATGAGGTTGTAGACGTAGCTCGTGACCTTGTCCGTCCAGGCTATGACCGCCGTGTAGCCCTGCCGCTTCTCGACGGTCACGGCGTAGACCTGCGCGAGCCCGTCCTTTCTCGGCGGGGGGGCCTTCGATGGCGGCTTGGGAGGCGGCTCGGGACGGGCCGCGGCGGGCTGGCGCGGCGGGTTCCGGGCTGGCGCGGCGGCTGCGGCAACCCGGGGGGGGGGCGCCTGGGACGGCGCCGCCTGGGGCGGGACGGGCGCGCCCCTCGGGGCTGACAGCACCGCCGGCTCCGTGGTGGGGTAGGGGGGCGGGGTGCCGCCGGCCCTGAGGGTGGTCATGAGCTCTCGCGCCTCCTCGATCTCGGGGGCTTCGGGATGGTTCAATTCCACCTTCATGAGCTCGCGGTAGGCCGCGTCCATCTTTTTCTGGGCCACCAGGGCCCTTCCCAGGATTATCTCCGCCTGGGGGGCGGTGGGGCACCTCCCGCAGGATTTCACGGCCTTCCTCGCGAGGCGTTCCGCCTTGGCCGCGTCCCTCTGGTCCTTGAAGCGGTAGAAGCACTGCAGCGCCAGTTCGGCCCCTTCCAGATCGGCCTGGGCCCGGGGGGCATCGCGCACCTGGGCGGCCGAGGCCTCCTCGAAGCGGGCCACGAGCTTCTGCCAGGAGGCCCTGGCCTTGGCGTCCTCGCCCTTGAAGAAGAGCGTCCGGGCGTCCCTGGCGCGGGCGAGCTCGCCCGCGGCGCCTGCCGGGGCCGCCGCGGCCAGGGAGAAGGCCAGGGCCAGGGCTAAGGCATAGGGTAACGCGAAGGCGGGCTTAGGCGGGAAGGCTGGCTCAAGCCGGAAGGCTGGCTCAGGCCGGAAGGCTGGCTCAGGCCGGAAGGCGGGCTCAGGCCGGAAGGCGGGCATGGAAGGGTAGGCAGGCTCAGGCCGGAAGGCGGGCATGGAAGGGTTGGCGGGGCGCCCGGTCGAAAGACGCGCGGCGGGCAGGAGGGCGGTGCCCTCGCCGGTAGAGGGCGTCACAGGAGCCCCTCCGCTCTGGTCTTCAAGGCATGCACGAGGTTCAGCGCCTCAAGGGGCGTCAAGGCCTCGGTCTCTATGGCGCATATCTCCGCTATCAGCTTGTCGCGTTCGGCGTCGGGGCCGGGCCCCCCCTCGATCAGCGGCGAGGGGGCCAGGCGTCCGGAACCGGTCCCAAGGCCGGGCGGGGGCGCGGCCGGCGCGGCCGGCGTCGCGGCGGACGGGTCGCCGTACGCCGTGACGGGAGGGCGGCCGGGAAGGGAAGGGGGCGGCGAGGCCGATGCGGCGGCTGGCGGGCAGGGGGAAGCAGCGCCGGAGGGGAAAGGGTACGGCCCGCCGGAAGGGGAGGGGGCCGTGGTTCCGTAAAGGCGCGGGGAAGGGGAAGGGAAACCCTGTCTCGCCTCCGGGTCCGGGCCCGTGGGCTGGGCGCGCCCGAGGACGGAGGCCGTAGTCGCCGGAGCGAAGGTCCCGCCCGGAACCGCGCCCGTTTCCAGGTCCGCCTCGTCCTCCAGCCTGTCCGGTGCCCAGAGGCCCTGGGGCTCGGGGTCGGGGGGGGCGACCGGATCGGCGAACAGCCCCCGGGGGCGGATCTCCGGGCGGATGGAGCGCTTGGCCCCTTCCAGGAGATCTTTCAGCACCTCCTGGGCCCTCCCGGTCACGGCCTTGGGGAGCCCGGCCAGCGCGGCCACGGCGAGGCCGTAGCTCCTGGAGGTGCCGCCCGGCATGAGCTTGCGCAGGAAGACCACCTTTCCCTGCCACTTGCGGACGGCCACGTTGTAGTTCACGGCCAGGGGCTTGGAGCGGGCGAGATCGACCAGTTCGTGGTAGTGCGTCGCGAAAAGGGTGGGCACCCCTCGCCCCGCCCGGTCGTGCAGGTACTCCGCCACGGCCCAGGCGATGGCCAGCCCGTCGAAGGTGGAGGTGCCGCGGCCGACCTCGTCCAGGACGACCAGGCTGCGGGGCGTGGCGCGGGCCAGGATCCTGGCGGTCTCGCTCATCTCAACCATGAAGGTGGAACGGCCCCTGGCCAGATCGTCCGCGGCGCCGACCCGGGTGAAGACCGCGTCGCGGATGGAGAGCTTCGCCCGCTCGGCCGGCACGAAGGAGCCCATCTGCGACAGTATGACTATGATGGCGGTCTGGCGCAGTATGGTGGACTTGCCCGCCATGTTGGGGCCGGTCACCACCAGGATCCTCTCCTTGGGCGAGAGCCTCACGTCGTTGGCCACGAAGGGCTCCCCGCGCGGGAGGGAGGCCTCCACCACCGGGTGGCGCCCGGCCGTTATGTCTATGACGTCGTCCTGGGTGAGCTTGGGTCTGGTCCAGCCGTGCTTCCTCGCGGCCTCGGCGAGGCTCCGGAGCGCGTCGGCCACCCCCATGAGCTTCGAGAGCCTTTTAGCCCCGGCGGAGGCCGCCGCGGCCCTGAGCTTCAAGCCCTTCAGGATCGTCTGTTCCAGCGCCTCGCGCCTTTCGCCGGCCGTGAGGAGCTTCCCCTCGAGCTCCATCAGCTCCGGGCTCGCGAAGCGCTCCGTCCCGGAGAGGGTCTGCCGCCTGGTCCACTCGGGGGGCGCCTGATCAGCGAGCCTTCTCGGGAGTTCCAGGTAATACCCGAAGACCCGGTTGTATCCGACCTTAAGGAAGTTTAAGCCCGTACGGGCCTTCTCGCGGCTTTCCAGGGCGGCGATGGCCTTCCTGCCGTCCCTCTCCAGCTCCCTCAGCTCGTCCAGCACGGGCGAGCAGCCGTCCCTGATTGCGGCGCCCTCGGGGCTTCCGGGGGCCGGGCGCTCCCCCAGGCAGGCGTCCAGCGTCCTCTTGAGCGTCCGCATGGCGTTGCCCCCGCGTCCCGCACCGGCTCGGGCCCCCGGGCCGGTCCCGACCGGTCCCGGGGCGGATGCCGGGAGCGGGGCGGCGGGGGAGGCCGGGTCCGGGTCCGGGAGCGTGGCGGCGGCGGGGGCCGGGTCCGGGGACGGGAGCGTGGCGGCGGGGGAGGCCGGGAAAGGATCGGGCTGGGCGCCGCCTCCGGCACCGTCCCGGGCGCCTGCCGGTTCAGGGACGGAGCCCTGTCCCGCTCCGTCCTCCAAAACCTCGGCGATGCCCAGGGCTATGCGCCTGAGCATCCCCCCCTCATCCATCGCGCCCAGGAGATCCCGGATTGCGGGGGCGAGATCAAGGGCGGCCTTGACCAGGTACAGGTCCCGGACGGCTCCCCTCCCCAGGGTGAGCCGGGAGAGCGCCCTCTCCAGGTCCTTCAGGGACTTGAGGGCGCCCGCGAGTTTTTCGCGGGCCGCGGCGTCGCCCAAAAGCTCCTCCACCGCGCCGTGGCGGGCCTCCACTTCCGCGCGGTCCCTGGAGGGACGGACCAGCCAGTCCTGGAGTGTCCTGGACCCCATGGGGGTGGAGCTCAAGTCCAGGAGCTCGAAGAGGGTCCCTCTGGTGCCCCCGTCCCTCAAGGAGCGCACGAGCTCTAAGTTCCTCAGCGCCGCCTCGTCAAGCGACAGCGAGGGAGAGGTCCACAAAAGCGCGGGAGGCGCCAGGTGCGAGAGGGACGAGCCGGGCGCCAGCCCCAATAGCCTCTTCACCGCGGCCCCGCAGGCGGCGGGACCCCCCGGGCTCTCCCAGAGCTCGGGGAGGTTCTGCCTGAAGCCGGCGCCGAACACCTCGAAGAGCGCCTCCTCCGCGCCCTCGAAGGCCATGGGCGCCAGCCCGGACGAGTAGGTGCCGCTGGCGGCGAGGAAGGCGGCGAGTTCCGGGGGCGCGGGCGAGGGGTACAGGATCTCCTGCGGCCCGAAGGCCGCTATCTCCGGCGCAAGGCCTTCGAAGTCGGCGGCCCGGGCCAGCTGGAATTCCCCGGTGGACAGATCCGCCGCCGCCATAAACCACCAGCCGCCCTTGGGGGCGGGAAGGGAGGGCGCCCCGGGAGGGCCGGAACGCGGGCCGGCGCCGGAATGGCCGGAAGCGGACGGGGGGGGCGAAGGGGAGGGCCGGGAGCCGCGAGCGCCTCGGGGGGCGGCGGGCCGGGGGGATTCCGTGCCTTCCCTCTCGTGCCAGGCGAGCGCGGGCTCGGGCTTGGCGGCCTGAGCCAGCGCGAGCTGTTCCTCGTGCAGCACCACGGCCATGTAGCGACTGGCGGGGGGGGCGTCCTCGGAGACTATCGTGCCCGGGGTGACCACGCGGGAGAGCCGCCTCCGGGCGAGCTTTTCCCCGGATCCCGGCGGGGGAGCCGTCCCGTCCTGCTCGAAGACGACCACGCTGTGGCCCAGGGAGGCCAGGCGGTTCACGTAGAGCTCGCAGGCGGAAAGCGGCACCCCGCACATGGGGACTGGCGCCCCCTCTATCTTCTGGCGGCTGGTCAGCGCGAGGTCCAGGAGGGGCGCCACGGCCTCGGCGTCTTCGAAGAAGAGCTCGTAGAAGTCCCCGATCTGGAAAAACAGGAAGGAGCCTGGCCAGGCTTCCTTGGTCTCCAGGTACTGCCTCAGTGCGGGGGTAAGGCCTGCGGGGCGGGGGGCGTCCAGCCCGCTCACCTGAAGCGCTCCAGGAGCCGCTCGTAGGTGCGGCGGATGTGCTCGGGCACTACCCGCGTGTCGCCCAGGGCGGTCATGTAGTTGGTGTCCCCTTCCCAGCGCGGGGTCACGTGCACGTGCAGGTGCCGGTCGATGCCGGCCCCGGCCGCCCTGCCCTGGTTTATGCCTATGTTGAAGCCGTCGGGGCTCATCAGGCCGCCGATTACCTCCGTCGCCCTGGCCGTCAGGTCCATTAGCGCCGACCTTTCCCTGCCGGAAGCCTCGGAGAGGGTCGCCACGTGGCGGCGCGGGGCCGCGAGCACGTGGGCGTTGTTGTAAGGGTAGCGGTTCATCATGAGGAGCACTACGGAATCCGAGTACAGGACCATGCGTTCCTCGTCCGGGCCCAGATGGCCCTCGGGCAGGCAGAACACGCATCCGCCGGGCTTCTGGGAATCCAGGATATAGTCCATGCGCCAGGGCGCCCAGAGGGTTTCGGGCACGCGGTGCCTCCTTAAGGGTGATGCGGCAGGGCCTGTTGGGCGGAGGGCTGATCGGGAGGGGGGCGGGAGGCCAATGGCGCTATATTATATCAGAAAGGCCGCTCCGGACAAGGCGAGAAAGGTGAGGGGACCCAAGGCTGAGGCGGGCCCGGAGCGGATCGGGGCCCGGAGGGGAAGGGTGTGCCGGGGCCGTTAGTCCGGCCGTGAGCGGGCCGTGAGTCAGCCCGGGAGCGGGCCGGGAGACGCGAGGCGGGAGCGGTGCGCCGGGGCCGGGAGTCCGGCAGGGTGCGGGCCGGGTGACTCGGGGCGGGAGCGGTGCGCCGGGGCCGGGAGTCTGGCCGGGAGTCCGGCAGGGTGCGGGCCGGGGGCCGGAAGGGGAAAGGGGTGGCTGGCAGGGCTCCCGGCTGCCTCGCCGTCGGGACCGTCCTCCCGGAGAGATTCCCGAAACATCTGCAAAGTAGTCTTTCGTTATTAGAATCACGGCGGCCGGTGGAGGCCAAGAGGCCGTCCCGGCCGGTCTTGCGAAGTTATTCCCTTGGTTCCGGCCCGCGATAAGAGTTGGTCCGGTGCGATTCGGCAATGTGGATATTACTTCATATCGCCACCGCCAATAGCGGCGTGGCCAAACAATTGACGGCGCCGAAAGGATAAGTCCGGCCGTCTGGGGGAACTCATCCGTAATCCCAATTCAGTTTTTGATGATTTTCCCGAAAATCGGGAAAAACAGAGGGAAATTTAAAAAACTGCGATGTCACGCGCAAGCCTCCGGAAGGCGCTCCCATGTGCAAGACCCGCTTCCACAAACGGTTTCAACGCTTGGGAGACGGGCGGCGGCCACTTCCCGGGGCTTCAGGAACCAGAAAAGGTTCGGAACCGCCCGAGGCGGGCATTCTCGGCGCCGCATTCTCCGGGCTGGGGTCTCGGCGCCGCAGTCTCCGGGCTGGCGACTCGGCGCTCCCGGTCTTTGGCAGGCGGACGCTCCTTAACCCGTATGAATGTCCTGCCGGGTGGTAGCGGCCGGGCATGGCTCCCGGGCGAGCTTGGGCGGCTTTGGGCGGGAAGGGTGCCGCGAGGAGCATTGGGGTTCCAATCGGGTTCGCCCGGGGGCGGGCGGTGAAATTTTCCGGTTGCTCCGGGAAATGGTTTTGGCCAGCCCTGGAGCCGCGCGCCCGGCGAAAGAGGATGCCCCGCAGGGGGGAGGGGGGGGAAAGCGCGGCTTCGGGGGCAGCGGAGGCGCGACGTGCTTCCGCCGGACCGCAAGCCAGGGCGTTGCCGCTTCAAAACGCCAACTGCCGGGCAGCCGGAACCGGGTTTCGGGACGCCGTACGCCTTCCGGTCCGGGCGATCTCCCCGGGGGTTCCTCAAGGGCTCTGGAAGCCAACGCCCAGGCCGTTTCCGGGCTCGGGAACCGCGCGTGCCCGCCTTGATCGCGAGTTCCAATTTTGGTAACTTACGCCCTATGAGAGCCACCTTCGATAACTATTCCCTGAAAATGCTGGAGCATTTCAGACAGATCCCCGACAATCGCATGGGGAACAACAAGATGTACCCCTTCACCCAGCTCCTCATGACGGCGCTGGCGGCGTTCTATTCCAAGGCCCCCTCGCTTCGGAGGTTCCTCGGGGGCTTCTTCGAGTACCGCGGCATCCACGGAGTGGACTCGCTCCTGTCGGCCCTTCACACCGGCCCGGACGCGGTGAACGTGAGCCGCCGCATCCCCACCGACAACCACATAAGAAAGCAGCTGGACGGGTTGGACCCCACCGCCTTCTATCCCGCCGTCTGGGACCTGCTCGGGATGATCTCGGAGGAGTCGGGGAGCGTCTACCGCTACAAGGGCATGTCCGTCTTGGTCCCCTACCTCGGATGCCACTTCAGCTCCAAGAAGATCCGCTGCCCCGTGTGCATCTCCCGTGTCTTCACACCGGAACGCAGGGAAGAGGATCAGATCGAGAACTTCCACAGCTTCGCGGGCATAACCCTCTACAGCCCCCTCGCCGACGGAGGCTTCCCCCAGCTCCCCCCCGAGTTCCTCTACGCGGATGACTATCCGGACGTGATACCGGGATTCCCCTACCGCGCCTCCAGCAGGGGCGCCGGCCCGGAACCGAACGCGGCGGAAGTCCTGGGTCGGTCCCTGGCGAGGACGGGCTCCAAGTTCGACATGCTCGACCCGCTCTTCATCCTCATGGGCCCTTTCGGCAACTGGGAGTCCGCGAGGGCCCTGAAGGGCCACCCCTACATCCTCAAGCTTAACGAGCTGGAAACGGAGCGCTTCCACAGCGAAGAAAAGGAGATCTCCGAGCTTGCCTCCGGCGCCCAGCCCAAGCTCCGCAGCGACGGGACTTCGCTTTTCACCGCGTCGGATCTCTACTCCAGGAACCTGGGCCCCCTTTTGTTCGAGCGCGGCCACATGACCGATTCCAGCTACGTGAGGCTCGTCGAGTGTCCCTCGCCCTCCGGCGCGGACGCCCCCCCCGACGCCGGTTCGGAGAACTCCCCCTTTTCCTCCGACGTGGTCTTCACGACCCTGCCCTCGGACTTCGACCGCTCCGGAGGGATCATGAGGCTCCTTGCCAACGTCGAGGCCCATGACACGGTCGAGGCGCTGGATTCAAATGGCTTCGGCTTCCTGAAGAAGTTCGGGCACGGCCAGCAGACCCTCTCCGAGGTTTTCTGCATGTTGAACGTGCTCGCCATTAACCTGGACGTCTTGAACATGAGCTGAAGGGCCAACGGCGTGAGGCCCCGGGCCCCGTCCGGCCGGGGTTAAGCGCCGTCCCCGCCCGCCCGGTCGTCGGCAAGCGGCCTCGCCGGCCGGTGAAGCCTCGGGCTTCGCGGCCAGCCGGTTCCGCCTCCTCCAGAGCCCCGCCGCAGAGGCCCCATTATGCCTTGCCGCCCGCCGAGGCGTCGGCTCCAGACGGCGTCATCTGCGGCGGTAACCCATGGGACCTTCGGCGGCTGTGCCGGGGGGAGCCTTCGGCGGCTGTGCCGGGAGGAGCCTTCGACGGGGGCTTCCGAATTCGCCAGCGCCGAGATGGGAGCGGGACTCGGGCCGCATTGTTAGGAATCGGGGGCATTGTCAGGAATCGGGGACAGCTTCGCGGCTTCAACGCCTGCCTCCGACCTTGGCGCGCGGAAGGCCACAAGGGCTTGTCCGGAATCGGCCGGGGCTTGGCCCCGGCGTTCTTCCGCTGGGCTCTCCGGCGGTTCAGCCGATAGTTCCCGGACCCTTCCGGGGTCCGTTTAGCGAACTGCCGAGCGGATTCCCGGACCGGCCAGCGTCCCTTCATGGGAGGTCCGCAGTTGCCAAGGTAATTGTTTACTGCTCTTGATACAGGCCTTTTTAGCGAGATTTCAAGAAAATCCGTCTTTTTAAGCAACTTTCCGTGCACCCTTGAATCGCGCGAAGGGTGCCTAAAACTTACTAAAGGGGCTTTTTATCCCGTTTTTCGGATTCCGGAACCGATAGCGGACTCCGGAAACATCCTTCAGAGAATTTGACGGCGGTCAAAAAGCGCCAAATACGCACAAATCGAAAAAAAGTTTGCAACCCGGCTCAAGAGTCACTACAATCTGATTCAGTTGAGCCATTTTTCCAGGCGGCCAAGCGGCCAGGCTTCCACGCCGGTCATTACGGTCGCCGCAACCCCTGAATCCACCGAGGGGCGCCCGCCCTTCTTAAAGACCGAGCTTTACACGGCCGGGGCCTCAACACTTGCCCGGCGACCTTGTGCGCGGCGTCCCTTGCGGAACGTCCGGAACTCAAGGCTGTAATCAATCCCGCCTCCTCCCAGGTATTACAACCCGCAATCTCCTGGCTTCGGCCGGCCCGCGGCGGAACGGCGAAGCCAGGGGGCCTGGGGGCAAGGGCCACGCTACAGTACGACGGCATCGCCGTCCGTTGCCGGAATGCGCCGAAAGGCGCTTTTTTTGTTTTCAGGCGACTTTTCCCGAGCCCGGTTCAGGCAGCGGGGGCTCGTTCGCGCCGGGCCAAACTTGCCCAAGTGCAAGCCTCTCAATCGCGGAACTCCGTTTCCGGTTCGTTGTTTCCGCGCCCTCCCTCCCCTCCCCCTGCCCAAGCTCCCATCGCTTTCCGTCTATGCTCCCGGCCTTGACTTCCCGCCAGACGATCCTTCCTTAAACCGTACGCCCTAAGAGCGGCCAGACTTTCCCGGGCACTTGGGAGAGGTTTCGTCGGATCTCCCCTGCCCGTCCAGTCCGGCACGGATCGGATCGGCGGTTTTAAAAGATTCAAAAACGCAATATCTGGCTATTCCGCGCTATTGCGATTTCGATTCATTTGATACAATTGGAACACTGGCCTTCCGGGCCACGACTGTAGTGACAGCGCCAGAAGCCGGATTTTCCAAGCCCAGGATTCCCCCTGTGTTCACCCGCTCGAGGGTTCAGCCGGTCCGAATCGCGTCCCGAAGCCCGGGAGCCGGCCTTCAGGCCTTCCAGCCTTTAGTTTTAGCCTTCCAGCCTTAAGTTTTAGCCTGCCTGCCTTTAGCCTTCCAGCCTTTAGCCTTCCGCGTCCCGGGCCCGCATCTTTATAAACGCCCGCTTCGGGCACTCTTGCCCGCCTCCACCCCCCCCCTGTAATCGAAATGCCCCCTCCGCCCTTCCGGGGCCGCAAGGGGCGGCGCCCCGACGAGCCTACGCGCGGACGGGCTAAGGCCCTCGCCGCAAGGAGCAACGCATCATGCTATTCACCAAGAGCCTGGAGACGGGGGTCCCCAAGATAGACGAGCAGCACAAGGAACTCTTCGCCCAGGCCGACAAGCTCAGGGACATCGCCCACAAGGAGAGGATCCCCGAGACCCTTGAGTTCCTGAAAAGCTACGTGGCAAAACACTTCTCCATGGAAGAGGCCTTGATGAAGGCCAGCCAGTACCCCAAGCACGCTTTCCACCACCAGCTCCACGTGGAGTTCGTGGAGACTTTCAAGAAGCTCTACACCGAATACAAGGCTAACGGCGAGAAGTTTGCGACGGTCCTGTCCATCAACACCGTCGTCAACAACTGGCTCCGCGAACACATAATGAAGCACGACAAGGAGTTCGCGGACTACTACATCCAAAAGACTGCCAACCGCCGCAGGGACGGCGAGGGCGCCTCCGCCGGTTTCCGCCAGCCGGCCTTCGGCCAGAAGCCAGCAGACCCGGCCGCCCGCCAGCCGGCCTTCGGCCAGAAGCCCGCGGCCCCGGCCGCCCGCCAGCCCGTTTTCGGCCAGAAGCCCGCGGCCCTGGCCGCCCGCCAGTCCGTTTTCGGCCAGAAGCCCGCGGCCGCAACGCCCAGCCAGTCGATTTTCGGCCAGAAGGCCGCCCCAGTTGCCCAGAGGTTTTCGACTTTCTCCGGAGGAAAGGCCCTTTCCCCTGAGAAGGGCGCCCAGAGGGCAACGCCTGTAGTCTCCAAGCCCGCGGTGAAGCCGTCCGGGGGGGGCTTCTCCAGCTTCAAGAGGTCATGACGCCGGAGCGTCCTAATGTCCGGGTTTGCCAGGCGCCCTTTTGCCCCCCGACTCGCCTGAACATCGCTGAAGCTCCGAAAAGGGCTGCGGAGGGGGCGTGAAGCGTCGCGGAAACGGCGTAAACCCTCGCGGAAACGGCGTAAAGCTTCTCGGCACTGGCTTATGGCCCAGGACGCTGGGGGGGAAGGGAGTCGATGAAAGCCTATATCCAAACGCTTGCGGCTTCCTCTCGCGGACAGGGGGCTTGCCTTAACGGCCCAGCGGATGGGGGCCAGCACGCCGCGTCTTCCCAAGCGGCATTAGAAGGGGCCATGCGGGAGGGCCGGGCAACGGGCCTGGCTCCATCCGGGGCCTGGTCTTGCAAGCCGGCCTTCGCGGCGTCCCGCCGGGCAGCTCGCCCGGCCGCCGAGAGGCGCTCGCCTTGAACGACTCCCCCAAGCCATTCGTTATCGAGACCCCCGTCCGGGATCCGGGGATCCTCAGGGAGCTTACGGCCGGGCAGGGAGTCATGCTCTGCGGCACCCTCATAGCCGGAAGGGACCAGGCCCACAAGCGGCTCTGCGACCTTTTGGCCCGGGGGGCGGATCTTCCCTTCGATCCGGAGGGGGCTGCCGTCTATTACATGGGGCCCAGCCCCTCGCCCCCAGGGCGTCCCGAGAGGCCTTTGGGGGCCGCGGGGCCGACAACGGCGGGCAGGATGGACGCGCTCACCCCGCCGATTCTGGAAGCAGGGGTGAAGTTGCTCGTAGGCAAGGGCCGCCGGAGCCCGGCCGTCCGCGAGTCGCTCGCTAAAAATGGCGCCGTCTACTGCGCTGCAGTGGGAGGAGCAGGGGCTTTCTACGGGAACCTGATAAGGGAGGCCAAGCTCCTGGCCTGGCCAGAGTTAGGGCCCGAGGCTCTCCTGGCCTTGACGGTTAGCGGTTTCCCGGCTATGGTAGCACTGGATCTTGCGGGGGGGGACCAGTACGTGCTGGGACCTGCGGCCTGGCGCGTCCCATCGGAGTAGCGTCAGGGCGTTCGCCGGGGGGCGTCCGCAGTTGGCATCCAGAGATACCATGGGGGTAGGCGAAAGTGCTGACGGCCGGGGTCAAGGCGGCGGAAGGTTCCGCCAGGATGGAAACGGGGCCGACGTCTGGGGGAAAGGCGTTATCCGGGTGGGGACCCGAGGGGCGATCCCTTCCAGGCTCCTCGGCCGGCCCCAAGGCTTCGGCCGGTCCCAAGGCCTCGGCCGGGCCTAAGGCCTCGGCCGGGCCTAAGGCTTCGGCCGGGCCTAAGGCTTCGACCGGGACCAAGGCCTCGGTCGGGACCAAGTCCGTCTCAGCATCCAGGAAGGCCTATGAGAAAAGGCAGCAGGAGAGCTTGTCCCTGCTTGAGAGGTTCGCCAAAGCCAAGGGGCTCAAGGTCTCCACGGGCAAGCTGTTCTACGCGGGACTGAGGCTCAAGAGCGGGCAGTGCGTCTACAGGGAGGAACCCTGGCTGGTGCTGGACCGCTTCCAGGCGTTTGACGACCAGCTGGAGCTATTCCGGAAGGCCTTCGCGGATCTTAAGATCGGCGGATTGACCGAGGAGGTGGAGTCCCTTCTCTACCCGGGCGGGTCGGGCCTCCTGGAGCGCGCGCGGGACGGGGGGGCGGCGATTCTGCCGGAGTCCGTCGCCGTAGGCGGGGATGAGGCCCGCTCAGCGGTAGGCGTTGGCCCGGAGGATTCTTCGGAGGCCGTGCCCGGCTCGGTAGCCTCTCTCGGCCCCTCGCAGGCGTTGAGGCAAGGATCTCGCTAGAGGAGTCTGCTCTTGCATTCGATTGAGATTTGTGCCGGTGCCGGCGGCCAGGCTTCGGGTCTTGAACAAGCTGGATTCAGGCATCTTGCTCTTGTCGAGAATGATGCTTTAGCATGCTCTACGCTTCGAACGAATCGTCCGAATTGGAATGTTATTGAGAAGGACATCAAATTATTTTCTGCTGAAAATTATTTAGGAATAGATCTTCTCGCCGGTGGAGTACCCTGCCCGCCTTTCTCGGTAGCCGGCAAACAGCTGGGCCATGACGACGATCGTGATTTATTTCCGGAAGCTTTACGCCTTGTAGAAGAATGCCATCCAAAAGCAGTAATGCTTGAAAATGTCAAAGGCATATTTAATCCGAAGTTTGATAATTACCGTGCATTAATCAAAAGCAATCTTAAAAAGTTGGGTTATTTCTGTTTTTGGGACATTGTAAATTCAAGTGATTTCGGTGTGCCGCAACATCGTTTAAGGTCTATATTAATTGCTTTGAAATCAAGATATGCAAAAAATTTTATATGGCCTTCAATTCATATTCCCCCTCCTTTGACCGTAGGGCAGTTGTTATATCCCGAAATGGCAAGTGAAGGTTGGGAAGGAGCCGATGATTGGGCGAGGCGGGCGGACGGCATAGCTCCAACGATTGTTGGAGGGAGCAAAAAACATGGCGGAGCTGATTTGGGACCGACGCGCGCGCGCTCGGCTTGGTCTAAGCTGGGAGTAAACGGCGCATGTGTAGCTGATGCTCCGCCAAAGCCTGGATTTATCGGCTATCCTCAATTAACAGTCGAAATGGTGGCCCTGATACAGGGATTCTCTCCAGAATGGCGGTTTGTCGGACGGAAAACACCAGTTTACCGGCAAGTTGGGAACGCTTTTCCTCCGCCAGTCGCAAAAGCTGTGGGAATAGCAATTTATCATGCTTTAGATACATCTAAACAAAGCCCTATT
>JAIRZX010000075.1 GCA_031267005.1 Deltaproteobacteria bacterium | reverse complement strand
CGCCGGCCTCTCCCTTGTCGACCGCCGTGAAGATGATGTCGTTGTCGGTGTGGATCTGGCGGGTGGTCAGGGTCGCGCGCTCGGAACCGTAGGAGAGGTGGCTGCCCTGGGGGGCCGTGTACTTGAGCGTCCTCTCGAGGGGGTAGAACTCGATGAGCTCATGGCCCTGCGGGAAGGTGGGGCCGTTGAAGTTGACGCGCCCCGTGTCGCTCTGGTCGATAGGCGAGGAGGCCTCGATGAAGTCGCCCACCTTCCACCCGGACGTGTGCGGCGGCAGGTAGTTCGACCCTTCCCCGGGGCTCGGCGAGCGCTCCGAGTTGATGTAGTCCTTCAGCTGCTTCGCGGTGCAGCTGACGTTGCCCAGGCTGTCCACGGGGAGGGTTACAGTTATCTCCCACTTCATGCGGGCTGGGTCGTCGTTGAACTTGACGCTCGACGTGATTTCCGAAGTGGTCCTCTGGGCCTTTACGAACTTCACCTCGATGTTGTCCGGGTCGCTGTAGGGGTCGTAGGGCTCCTTGGAGGCCAGGTGCGGGACGAGCGAGTTGATGGTGACGTCGTTGTCGTCGCCGGGGAACTCTATGGTCCTGTAGGCCCTGTTGGAGACGAGGGTGGACGCCCTCAGCTCGGTGAACAGCGAGGTGGAGGCCCCCTGGGCGTGCTGGTCGTTTAAGTTGAAGATTAGCCCGTCCACGAAGGAGTCGTAGTTGCGGTAGACGTCCTCCAGGACCACGTCCCGGAACTCCAGGTAGCCGCCGATGGCCCCGCCCTTCACCTGGCCGGTTATGTCCTCCTGCCAGTAGTCGTTGTGAGTGGTGTGGAGCGTCACGTCCCCGTTGGACTTGGAGCCCGTCCTCAGGTCGAAGTGGCGCTCCTTCAGGACCAGGGGGATGCCCACGGAGGAGGTGATGGTCCACTGACCGTCGTGGGGGTCCTCGTAGTACTCTATGTCCATGTACTCGGCGAGCTGGCGCGTCTTCTCGTCCCGGGAGTCCCTCAGGTCGTTGGCCTGCCTGTTGAGCTGCGGGTCCTCGGCCGCGGTGATCTCCTGGTTTAAAGCCGCTATCTCGGCTATGAGGACGTTTACCGCCTTCGCCGCCTCGTCTATGCGCTTGTTGGTGTCGATCCTGAGCTCGTCCATCTCCTCGCGGCGGAACTTTAACTGCGTCGCGAGCGTCTGGGAATACTCGACCAACTCCTCGCGGTATGGCTTGTTGTTGGCCTCGTCGGCCAGCTGGTCGAAGGACGCGAAGAAGTCGTTCATCGCCTGGTTGATGCCGTTTCCGGCGGACTCGTTGTAGAAGAGCTCCAAAGTGTCGGTCTGGTTCTTCAGGGCCACGTGGTGGCCCAGGGTGGAGCCGGTCGTGACGAGGCTCCGGGTCAGGAACTCGTCGTGGTAGCGCATGACGTTGTCGGCGTTGACCCCCAGCCCCATCTGCCCCCAGGCGGCGTTCTGGGGGGGGAGGGTCGCGAGGTTTATCCTCTGCCGCGAATAGCCCTGGGTGTTGACGTTGGCTATGTTGTGGCTGGCGGTCTCCATCGCGGCCTGGCTCATGCGCATGCCGGTCAGGGCCACGTACATGGACGACGAGATACCCATTTCGCTACACCTCCCGGCTGAACTTGGAGGGGAGGGCCTTCTTGACCCCCTTCTCCTTCTTGCCGTCGCTCCCGTAGCCGTTGCCCTTGAGCCCGTCGGCGCCGGAGAGGATGTTTATCGACCCGGTAACGAGCTCGAGCGACTCCTCCACGAAGTGCCTCGCGGTCTCGTTTTCCCGGAGTATCAGGTTCTTGAGCCTCGCGAGCGCCCCGGCCCCCTCGCCCAGGCGGATCCCGTAGGGCGCGGGGGCGAGCGCGGCTATCTCGGCCAAGGTCGGCGCGGGCTCCTCGTCGAGTCCCAGCATGAGGGCCGTCTGGGCGATGGACTCGCGGAGGGCGCCCGTGCCGTCTATTATCTTCCTCGCCAGCCTCTCCTTGGCCTTGGAGACCACCAGGAGCCCGTCCAGGTCCAGGTTCAGGAGGTGCTTCTTCTCCTGGTCCAGGAAGTCCACGAGCTCCTGGTAACGGGCCAGGTGCTCCCCCAGTTCTTCCTCGAGCCTCTGCACGACTGTGATGTCCATGGCGTCACCGCTTTCTGCTTGCCGGGCCGCCTTAACGGCGGCCCCGCCGGGGGGGTGTTCGGATGGGGTCCGGGCGTCCGGGAAGGGGCCGGGCCGCCGGAATGGAACGCGGGCTGTCGGTACGGAACGGGGGCTGACGAAAGTGAAACGGGTCTTCCGGAACGGAGGTCTTCCGGAACGGAGGGCTTCCGGAACGGAGGGCTTCCGGAAGGGAACCGGGAAAAGGAACAGGTTTTCAGAAGGGTCCGTCGTAGATTGAGGCGGCCTTCGCCCGGTAGGGCGCCCCGTCCGGGCCGCCCGGAGCGGCAACGGAAACATAGGCGGACGGAGCGCCTGCGGAACCTGAGGCGGCTGGTGAGGACCCGGAACCATAGGCGGACTGGGCGGCCGCGGAAACCGAGACGGGCGCGGAGTTCGGGGAGGCCGGGAAGTTCGAAGCGCCTGGCGCCGTCTGGGCGCCCTGCGCCGCCTGGAAGGCCGGCTGCCCTGAGGGCGACGGGCGTCCTGTCCCGGATTTGACAGTCCTTTCGGGACGGAAGGATAGCCGCGCCCAGGCGTCCGTGGCGGCCCTGCCGGTGAGGACGCTCCCCTCTGCGCCGGAGGCGGCCTCGGAGTCGCCGCGGAAGGCGGTCTGCCGCGCAGGTCCGGCTGGCGCAGGTCCGGCTGGCGCCGCGGGCGGGGGCAGATCTTCTTCGATAATAAGGCCGTCATCTGCCGCCATGGCGGTCGCCCGCGGGGAAGGATCCTCGGAGTCGCCGGGAACGCCGTTCAGGGCGGCTACGGCTTGGAGGTAAGTAGCGCGGGGTTGGTCTGGGAGCGGGTCAGCCGCGAGCGGGAGGGCTGAGAGCGGGTGAGCCGCGCGGGCCGCGGCAGGGTGTGCGCCCGGGCCCCTCCGGAAGTTGCCGCGGCTTCCCTCGAGCGTCGCCCTGGAAGACCTGAACGCCTCCTGCGCTCCGGGTGTGGCCGCCGCCGCGGCCGCCGTGAGCGTCCCGCCGGAAGCCCTGAGGCCTCCTCGGGCGGGCGGCTGGGCCGAACCCGGCTTTCCGGAGACGGCGCCCCGCTTACCGGCGGCTGGGACCGACGTCCGGTCCGCCGGAGGCGCCAGGAGCGAAACCAGGCGCACCGAATCAGACGAAGCCCGGGCGGCTTCCCGGCCCGCGGGATCGGCCTGGTTCGCGGGGGCCGCCGCTTCCGGGGCCGCCGCTGCCTGGGCCGCGGGCGCCCGGCCCGCGCGGACGTCCGGCGCCCTGCGGAGGGCGCCCGGGCTCTCGAGCGGGGCGCCGGAAGCGGCGGAATCGCCCGGGGAAGGGACGGAGGCGGAAGCGCCGGAAGCGGGGGTAGCTGGGGAAACGGAGTAGGCGCCGTCGCCGTCCGAGATGCCGGGAGGGCCGCCGAGGCTCACGGGCTTGTAGAGCCTGGAGGGGGCTATGCGCTGCCTCCAGTTGGGGCCCATGACCTCGGGGTGCTCGGCCAGGGTGGCGGCAAGTCCTTCCTGCGAAGCCACGTCCTCCACTATCGTGTCTGCAAGTCCCAGGCCACCGGCGGCGGCCAGGGCGGCGGTGAAGGGCTTTTCGGCTATCTCGCTCAAGGTGTCGGATCCGGGGGTCTTGGCCATGGGCTTCTGCCGCATCTGCTTAATCATCTCCGCCATGAGGAGCCCCTCGTACTCCTGGGCGGATTCCCGGATCTTCCTGAGCTTCGCCACTTTCTCGTCTTCGGAGAGCCCGTTCCCGCTCTGGGCCCTGAGCCAGCTCTTGGGGACGTAGGGCTCCCCGCGCAGGGGGCTCCCCTCCGCCCCTCCGGCCGCGACCCCCCGGCTGATGCCGGGAGGGGCCCCGGGCGCGCCGCCCCCGGAGATGTTTACGCCCTGCCGGAACTCCTCGACGCTCACCACGAACTTGCCGTCGTCCGCCTGCGGCGAGGCGGAGGGGACGTTTTTCAGCGGCCTGACGTCGCGGTTGGCGAGGCCCCTGTATTCGGGTATGCCGGTCATGCGGGCTCCAGGAAGGGGTTTGGGACGCGGGTTGGGCCGCCTCCGGGTTGCCTTGCGGGCGCCGGGCGGGCCGGAGGCGGCCTGAAAGGGGGGGCGCCCGTGCGGAAAAGCTTCGCGGGCCGGACCGGAGGAGGCCTGAAAATGGGGGGCGACCGTGCGGGAAGGGGGTAACGGCCCTGACCGGAGGCGCGGGACGGGAGGGCGGGCGGCCTGGAAGAGGGCTAGATTATTTCCAGCTCCCCGTGCAGGGCGCCGGCGGCCTTTATGGCCTGGAAGATCATGATGAGGTCCCTCGGCGTGACGCCGATGGCGTTCAAGGCCTTAACGACGTCGTTTATGTTGGTGGACCGCTCGATCAAGAGCACCTGGTCCGCCCCCTCCTCGACGTTAATGTCCGTCCGGGGCGTCACCTGCGTCTCGCCGGCCCCGAAGGGGCCCGGCTGGTTCACGTCGAAGCCTTCGCGGATCTGGACCGAGAGGCTCCCGTGGGCCACGGCCACGGTGGAGAGCTTCACGTTCTCGCCCACGACCACGGTGCCGGTGCGCTCGTCTATGATGACCTTGCCGACGGCGTCCGGCTCCACCTGGAGGTTTTCCAGGTCGGCCACCAATATCGCCAGGTTGTCCCGGAAGTTGGCCGGGACCCGGAGCTCTATTGTGGAGGCGTCCAGCGGCCTCGAGGCTGAGCCGGGGACTGCCTCGTTTATCGCCTGGGCCACCCTGGCGGCTGTGGTGAAGTCCGGCTGGCCGAGCTTTACCGAGAGAGTTTCCTTGCCCTGCCAGCGGATGGGGACCTCGCGCTCCACGGTGGCGCCCTGCACGATCCTCCCCACGGTGGGATGGTTCCTCTGCACCGAGGCCGCCGCCCCGGTGATGGCGAAGCCGCCTACGGAGAGCGGGCCCTGCGCCATGGCGTAGACGTTGTTGTCCATGCCCCGGAGGGAGGTGATGAGCAAGGTCCCCCCCTGGAGGGAGGTGGAGTCGCCCATGGAGGAGACCAGGATGTCTATCTTGGTGCCGGGCTTGACGAAGGGCGGCAGATCGGCCGTAACCATCACGGCGGCCACGTTCTTGACCTTGAGGGCCGTGGGGGCCACCGTCACGTCCATCCTCTTAAGGAGGTTGGACAGCGACTGGCGGGTGAAGCCGGTCTGGTCCTTGTCGCCGGTGCCGTTCAGGCCCACCACCAGCCCGTAGCCGATGATCTGGTTTACCCTCACCCCCTCGAAGGTGGCGAGCTCCTTGAGCCTGATGGCGTTCGCCTCCCCGGGGGCCAGGAGCGCGGACGCGAGCGCCAGGAGGGCCAAGGCCATGAAAGCGGCGGGCTTGCGGAGGGCCCCGGGGAGAGGGCCTGACGCCCGGGGAGGACCTGAGGCCGGGCCTGGCGTCCGGGGAGTCCCTGAGGCCGGGCCTGGCGTCCGATGGGTCCAGGAGGGGGGAATGTCCGTCCGGAGAGTCCCGCGGAGCGGGGCGGACGTCCGGAGGGGCTGGAGGCGGCCGGCGTTCGGGCGCCCCGATCGCTTATGCGTCATGCTTGCGTGACCTCTTCGCCGCGGGGCGGCTCGCGCCTGGAAGCGGCTTGCGCCGGGCGGCGCGCGGTTTGCCTGGCGGCCGCTTGCGGAGCCGCCGCGCGGGGCCCGGCGGGCCCGGCGCGGCGGGGAAGGCGGGGACGGCGGGCCTGGGGTTCGGGGGGGCCGGCGCGGCCGGGAAGGCCGCGGGGCCGGGGCAAAGCGCCTCTAGAAGGGCCAGATGGCGCCGATGGCCCTGGTGAGCCAGCCCTCGCGCTGCTTGTTGGTGATGTCCCCCTTGCCGGTGTACTCGATCCTGGAGTCGGCCAGGTAGGTCGACAGGACCGTGTTGTCGTTGGCTATGTCAGCCGGCCTCACGACTCCCTGCACGGTGATGTACTGCTTCTCGTTGTTGACCAGGATCTCCTGGGTGCCGCGGACCACCAGGTTCTGGTTGGGGAGGACCTGGACTATCCTGGCCGACACCTTGGCGGTGATGGTCTCGTTGCGGGACGTGGTGCCGTTGCCGGTGAACTGGGTGCTCATCCCGGAGTCTATCCCGCGCATAAGGCTGAAGCCCTTCTTTTCGGGCGGGTCCGGCTCTTCCAGGCCCAGCATCGTGTTGAAGTCGGCGTTGACGCGGCCGTTGCGGTTGAGCGCGGTGGCCGCCTGCTTGGAGGCCCGGCTGGTCTCCACGATGTTGACGGTTATGATGTCGCCGACCCGCATGGCCTTCATGTCGGCGAAGAAGTCGGGCCTGGTGTCCTCGGAAAAGATGCTCCCCTCGCTCTTGATGGCCGGGCTGGCGTAGGTCTCCACCGGGGGGTTCTGCAACGCCGCCTGCTGGTTGCTCAGGGTGGACGGCTGGGAGAGCGTGGGCCCGCAGGCGCAAAGCGCGGCGGCGGAGAGCGTTGCGGCGGCTATGAGCGCCAGAGCGGGCTTGGGGAAGCGGGCGGAGCGGTGGTCGCGGGGAATGCGGGAGTCGTATGAAGCGGCCTTAGGCGGCATGGAGCGCCGGTAGGTTGTCTGGTCCATGATTCGTTCCTTTGGGTCCTCTGGGGCCTCTGGGACATCTGTGTCCTCTTGGTCCTTTGGGTCCTCGGCCGTGCGGCGTTTCATGGCTCCCGGCGGGGGGCCGCGGCCAGCGCGGTTATTAAAAGCAATAGGTGTGCCACAGTTTCGGCGGCAGGTCGGCATCGCTGAGGTTGCGGTTGCCGCGGCGAAGACGAAGGCTGAGGCTGAGGCAAAGGTTGAGGCAAAGGTTGAGGCAAAGGCTGAGGCTGGCCGTGGCCGTTGCCGGGAAAGGCGGTGCGTTAAACGCGGGGCTGGGGGAGCCGTGAGGCCAAGGGCCAGATCCCCCTCAAATGCCCTGCGTACCTGCTCGAGGGGGGATGACCCCCTGAAACGCCTGCCTGCTGGCGGCATAGGCTGCGCGGGGTGCCGAGTCGGCGGCGCTGGCCGCCGCGGCGGACGTTTAGCTCGCGGGCGCGGGCGGGCCCGGGAATTGAAGCTCTGCAACAGCCGTGCCGTGTTTTACGGCTCGAGGAAAAGGTTAAGCGGAGCTTGAGCTATTCCGAACCGCTCCGGGAAAGCTGTCTTTCAGGCAAGGGGAACGCGCCCTGAGTCGCGAGCTTACGGTATTCTCGGTGGGGGCGTACGGAAAACCCAGCTTTCCGGAAGAGAAATTTCTTCAGCGCAGCTTACGGAAAAATTACCTGCGCAGCTGGACGGACAGGCGTAAGCGTCGGGGCGGAGGGAAAATATTTCCTCGTAAGAGATCCGTTTCAGGATGATTCAGGGCGGCCGCATTCTTGGAGTAAGGGAGCGTTGCGCCATCAAGCAAAGGATCGATGAAGGGGCAAGGGAGCCGAAGCCGATCTCCCAGAAGCCACCCCCCCCTGGCGGGAAAGGGAGAACGGGTTTCCGGCAGGATTACAGGCGCTGGAACGATGCCGGGCACCATTTTGAAGCCCATGGGCGCTTGGCCCTATTTGGGCTGGCTCCTGGCCTCTAGCTTACGGGATGACGCGAACCAGGGCGGCAGGTCGGCGATCCTTCCTTGGATCGCGGGCAGGAAGTTTGCATAAAGGCTGTCCGGGATAACGGATCCCTGAACCTGCGGGCTGGAACTCCAAGAAAAGCCCTCTTTTCGGCGGAAAACCATCTTCTTATGGAAAGCCCTCCTCTCGGGGAAAGCCCTCTTCTCGGGGAAAGCCTTCTTCTAGCCGGTGAGATTTAACTGAGTCTGATTCTCGGCTCGCTCTCCGCGAAACGTCTGACATGTCATGCCGTCACGCGAAAGGCGGACTCCGGGGCCTTTTAGGGGATCCCGTTCCGAATCGGCTTTGGCACGGCTGTTGCTTATTTCACGGCGGTGCCTGGGCGGGAAAACTGCTCCGGGCTGTCACGGCTTTCCGGGGCGCTTCAAGGCAGTCCCGGGGGCGCTTCGGGGCTATCGCATTCCGGGACGGGATGTTTCAGGGCGTTTCGCCATAAGCTCCGCAGAAGCTTTACGAGAGGTTCAGGATGGACAGCGTACAGGCGGCATCTCAGGTCACTTCGCAGGCTGCGGCTCAGGCCGCTGACATCACGGCCCAGGCGGCGGGCGCCGCAGCGTCCAAGGCAGACGCCATATCCCAGGGGGGGGCGGACGGCGACTTCGACCGCATTCTGGAGCGGGCCGAAAGGCGCCGCGAAGAGATGAAGCGGGAGTGGGGCGCCAGGGAGGCGGAGAGGGCCAAGGAGCTGAGAAGCGAAGCCGAGAAGGCCGCGAGGCGAAAGGGCGAGTCCAAGGCCGACGCCGAGGCCGAGGCCAGGAAGGCCGCCGAGGAAGGCAAGGACGCCGCGAAGGGCGAGGACGGGGAAGCCGAGACCCCCTACGCTTTCAAGGCGGAGAGGCCCCGGGGCCGCGGCTTCGCGTTCGCGAGGATCGAGGCCGAGACCACCTTCCCCGGGGGCTTCAAGTCGAAGGTGAGCGGGGAGCTTCTTCTCACCGGGAGCCTGGAAAAGGGGGCGGAGGGGGTGAGCTTCGGGAAGGGATCGCCCGCAGGCATGCTCTTGGGCGCCCTCCAGGGCATGGGATCGAACCTGGATCTCTACAAGCTCGGCCCCGAGGCGGCGGAGGCCCTCCAGAACGTGCTTCTCGCGAGCGGGATGGACGCGGAGCAGGTTTCGGAACTGGCCTCCCGGCTCTTCGGGGAGGGCAAGGCGGACATGAACTCGGTCATGAGGGCGCTCGCGGGCGGCGTGGACGCGAGCGTCGCGGCCCAGGGGCCGCTTGGAGGGCTCGTGGCCACGCCCGACGGCCTGAACAGCCTGGGGCAGTTCCTGCTGGGCCTGGGGCTGAGCGCCGAAGCGGTGAAGTCGGTCACCTCGGGCGTCGCGCCCGGGTCGATCCTTCCGGCCGCCACGCTCAGGACCCTGATTTCGGGGGGCATATCCGCAGAAAGCCTCTCTCCGGCAATAGGGGAGGGGGATCTGGGCTACCTGGCGCTGGCCCTCCAGTCCATGGGGGCCGGGCCGGAGGCCGCCGACGGGATAAGCCTCATGCTCGAGATGAAAGGCGGCGCGGTCTCGGTGGGGGATCTGCTGAGCTTCCTCGAGACCTTGGAAAAGCCCGCCGACCCGTCTTTGGTCCAGCTCTCCCCCAAGCAGGCGGCGAAGGAGATCCAAACCGTCCTGCAGAACTTGAAGTCCGACGCCGAGCTGGTCAAGGCCCCGGTTTTCAACGAGATAATCTTAAAGCTCTCCATGCTGGGTGACCGCCAGATGGACAGGGGCTTCTACGAGCTCTCCCCCGCGCTGCAGGCTTTGAGGGGGGGGCTGGGGCAGGCGGCCGGCGGGGACGGGGGACGCCCCTTCGAGGATGGGGGCGGGGACTCCAAGGGCGGCAGGCGCGAGCGCGAGGAAAGGAGGCTCATGGCCTCCCAGGCCGCCGCGTCCCGCGCCTCGGCGGCGGGGGGGGCGTCGTCCGCGATGTCGGGGGCCTTCGCGGCGGGCATGGAGGACGGGGCCGCAGGCGCCGCGTCGCGCGAGACGCTCGTCCGCGAGCTTAAGGAAAAGCTCGTCTACTCCGCCCGCCGGGGCGTGAGGAGGCTTAAGATGAGCCTCTCCCCCGAGAGCCTGGGCGGGCTGGACATCGAGCTCAAAGTCAAGGGCGACAAGGTCACGGCGAACATCAAAGCCGACTCCCTCGAGGCCTACAAGGCTTTGGAGGGCGAGGTCAAGACCCTCCGCGACGAGCTCGCGGCCGAGGGGCTGGAGCTCAAGCTGACGGTGAGCTTCGACGGCGGCGGCGACTCCTCCCCCGGCGGATCCTTCTACGCCAAGGACGGAAGCCGCTACGATCTTAACGGCAGCTGGTCCGGCCGGGGCAACGGCGGCGGGGACGGCGGGGACGGCGAAGGGGAAGGCGAAGGAGGCGGCGGCGGCTTCGGTGCGGCAGGAATTTCCCCCCCCGACGCGGCCGGAACGCCGGAAGACCAAGGAACTTACGCGGGATCCCTCCTCCAGGCGGTAGTTTGACCTTCGCGGGGGGCTAACCCTCGCGGCTTGCCCGGCAAGGGCATGGGGCCGTCCGCCAGGCTCTCCTGGAGCTTTGGTAGAGACAGGCCTAAACGGGCTAAAGCGTCGGCGGAGTTTCCTCGAACAGGGGAAGGCCCTGCCGACGCTTTTTTTCCGGCTTCGGCCGATTGCCGGGACCGGGCCGCGTCCCGCAGGCGGCCAGCCCGGGCCGCGCGAAAGTTAAGGCCGCGCCCCTTCATTGGACAGCCGGAAATCCGCAGGCGTTTAGGCTGTGCCGTCTTTAGGCCAGACCGGGTAATGCCGCCGTCAAGGCCGCGCCTGATTTTTGCTTGGACGAGTCCGCCCGGCGGACGGCCCGCGTCGGCTTTAGGCGAGACCGTTACCCGCGAACCGGCGCCCGCATCCGGGCCGCGCGATCCGGAATATTTCGGCATGGGCTTTACCGGCACGCCGTCGACTGTAATGTCCCGACCGACGAATCCCTCAAGCCCTTTGAAAGCGAAATATTCAGCTGGGGCTAGCGGGACTCCCCGCCCGGAAACATTGTCCGCGCCCGCCGCTGGTCTGAATTTTGCAATATCCTGACGCGAGGCCGCGGGCCCGGAACGGGCGGCCAGGATGCCCGCTCCGGAAGCGGCAAGGAGACGCGAGAATGGTCCAGATATACTCAGCCGACAACCCGCCCCCGGCAAGGACGACCCCCCTGGAGGCGTGGACCGCAGAGACCGTGCCCGTCACGGACGGCTCGGAAAGGCAGCTCGGGAAGGACGCGTTCCTGACGCTCCTGCTGACCCAGCTCCAGAACCAGGACCCCTTCAACCCCATGGAGGACACGGAGATGACCGCCCAGCTGGCGCAGTATTCCCAGCTGGAGCAGTTGACCAACCTCAACACCAACGTGACCACCATGGGCGGCTACATACAGGCGCAGAACCAGTTCCAGACGCTGTCGCTCATCGGCAAGGAAGTGAAGGCCCAGTCCAACCTCCTGTCGGTCACGAACGGCGAGCTGGACACCGACGTGAAGCTGGAGCTCTCGGAGAACGCGAAGATCCAGCTCTACGTGGTCGACGCCAAGGGCAACCAAATCAGGATGTACGACTGGGGCATGACCCAGGCGGGGACCTACGCTTTCGAGTGGGACGGCAAGGACTCCACGGGGGCCACGGTGCAGGACGGGGTCTACCAGTTCCAGGTGACCGCCACGAACGGGTCGGGGGAGACCTTGACGGACGGGGTGCTGCCGGAGATTTCGGGCAGGGTCTCCTCGGTTTCCTTCGACGAGTACGGCCAGCCTATCGTGCACGTGGGCTACGCCCAGATGTCGCTCAGCCAAGTGATGGAGATCCTCCAGGCCGGCACTGCGGAAGCGGTTAAGGCGGCCGCCGACGGCGAGGCCTGAACCTCCGGGTCCTGAACCTCCGGGCATGGACCTCCGAGTCCCGAACCTCCGGGTCCCGAACCTCCGGGTCCTGAACCTTCAGGTCCCGAACCGCCGGGTCCTGAACCTTCAGGTCAAGAACCGACGGGCCCTTTCCGGGACCCGGAGGCCCGGAAAGAAATAGCAAGAAAGCTGAAAAAGAGCCCGTAAGCGACGGGCCTCCCGAGCGGGGAGGCCGAGACGGAAGAAACGGCGCCCGCCGCCCGAAAGGCGGACGGGCGCGGGGAACACGGAGTGGAACGATGAGCATATCTGCTGCGATGTACGCGGCCGTCACCGGCCTTTCGGCTCTCTCGACCGGCATGCAGGTCATAAGCAACAACATAGCCAACGTGAACACCGTGGGCTTCAAGGCGGCGAGGGCCAACTTCGAGGACCTCATCAGCCAGGACTATTTGTCCAACGGCCGCATCCAGCAGATAGGGCGCGGGGTCAAGATCTCCTCCGTCCAGCAGATGTTCACCCAGGGCGCGTTCATAAACTCAGCCCAGGACACCGACATGGCGATAGCGGGGGAGGGTTTCTTCCAGGTCCGCGACAGGATAACCGGCGATCTCGTGTACACCCGCGCCGGGAACTTCACCCTGGACAAGGACGGGCTCCTGGAGACACCGGCCGGCTACGTGCTCCAGGGCTGGGAGATGTCGATACCTAAGCCCGGGGCGGATCCGGTGAAAATCGGCGTGCCGACCGACGTGAAGGTCATAGTCCTGAACGCCCCGCCGGTAGAGACCTCCCAAATCAAGGTCGTCGTGAACCTCAACGCCGACGACAACTCCGCCTACATCTACAGTTCCGCCGGGTTCGCCGAGCTCTACGCCGACCAGTTCGCCAGGGGGCCGGCCGAGTCCGCGCGCGTTTCGGCCGCGAACGCGGTGTTCAACACGGCATCGGCGGACTCGTCCGCGTACCTAGCCGCCAACTCCGCCTACACAAACGCCTACCTGAAGTTCCTTTCGGCCCAGGGGTTCATAGTTGACCCGCTGAACCCCGGCACTTACGTGAGGAGGGTCAATCCCAGCGCGACCGATCTCGCGGCCGCCCAGAGTTCGGCGAGCGCGGCGGCGTGGGCGGCTTTGACGATAACAAACCCGTCCTACCGCGCCGCTTCCACCCCGCCCATGTGGGCCTCGGCGTACAACTCGGCCTACGTCAACTGGATGGACCTGAACGGCTTCGAGGCGGATCCGGCCAATCCCGGCACCTTCATCAGGAAGACGGGTTTCTCAACCGCCACCGCGGCCGACGTCGCCCAGGCGGTCACCGCCGGCATGGCTTCCGCGGTTGCTGCGGTCCCGGGCTACGGAGGGTACACCACCGGTTTCGCCCCTGGCGACGCCGAATACGCATCAGCTTACACCCACTCCCTGGAAAGCATCGGCTACGTGAGGCCGGTAGCCACCTTCACGGCGGTGCCGACCACACCCGCCGAACTGGCCGCCGCCACTGCGGCCGCCACGGCGTCGGCTACGGCGTGGAACACCGCGTACCCCGGATACCCCGGCATCGCGACTCTCGTTTCCGCCGCCCAATACGCCCTGACGCTTGAAGCCGCCGGACACAAGCTGAGTTCGGCCTTCGCCATCCAGACGACTCTCCCGGCCTTCAGCGCTGCAGCTGATTTCGCCGCGGCCCACACAGCGGCGTTGACCGCCGCGGATCCGGGTTCCACAGGCTTCTCCGTTTACGATCCTACGGATCCCGCCTATCCCGCTTCGATGAATCTGGCTTACCTGGCGTCCTTCCTTAACAGCATGTCGGCATCGACAGAGCTTGCCCCGGCATGGGCAGCCACGATTCCCACGACCGCGATAGCCACGATCCCGCCGCTGGCCCCTACCTCCACCGAGTACTTGGCCGCCGCGGCGTTGGGCCTCGCCGCCGCGAAGCTGGTCGACACCTCATACGCCGCGTTCCCGTCGGGACCAGTATCCACCAACCCCGCGGCGGATATCGCTTACCTGAAGGCGTTCGCCGAATCGATTGAGGGAGTTCTGCCTCTGGGAACCTACGTCGTAGCCCCTGGCGCCCTCCCACCTGACGCGCCGACGCTGGCCCAGTTTTTCGTGAGCAGCGCCGCGGCCCACGCCGCCGGGCTAGCGGCCGCAAAATCGGTAAACGCGGCATACACGGCATATCCGAGCCCTGCCGGGGCAGTCGACAAGGTAGCCGATCTGGCCTACGCAGCCGCTTACGCTAAATCCCTGGCCATGGCGGGCATGACGCTGGATCCTGGCTACGCCGGGCCTACGGGGAACGTAGTTACAACCGCCTATTCCGACAGGGTGCCCAACGCCGCCGATTACGCCGCCGCCGTAGCGGTTGGCGAGGCCGCTGCGAACAATGTTACGCCGCCCATCACCAACTACGGAACCTATCCCACCGGGGACAAGGACAGGGACGACGCCTACATCGCGGCTTACGAAGCCTCTTTCCCGGCGAACTCGACGTCGCGGCTGACGCTTCATTCCGCGTTGACGCCGTTCAAGAGCTTCACGCCCAACCCGGCCCAGCTGGCTGCCGCGAACGCCCACGCCACGACTTCGGCCAGATCGGCCGTCGGGCCATTCACCGGCTTCCCGTCCACGGCCGGCGACCCTGTGATGCGGGCCGCGTACGACGCGGCGTACCGTACGGAGATGACTAACCTGGGTTTTGACGAAATCCTGCCTCCCCCAACATCCGCCCCGTACTTTTACAAGGAGCAGCCGGCCACCGCGGCGGAGCTCGCGACGGCCGACAAGGCGGCCAAGGCGGCGGCGGAGCTGGCCGCCAAGAACGCCGGCCAGGCCGCCTTCGACAAGGTGTACGAATTCCTTTTCACCTCGGCGATGAACGCCGTCATGGGCCTTTTCCCGCCGTGGCAGCTGGAGGGCATGGGCTTCGCGGGGGCCTGGGACGGGACGGATCTGGAGTCCCCCATAGACCCGGAAAACTACACGCACGCGAACCCCTGGACCATCTACGACTCGCTCGGGACCGCCCATACGCTCATGGTCTACTACCAGCCGAACCCGTACATGGAGAACGTCTGGGACTACATCATCACCTGCGACCCCACCGAGGACGCGAGGAAAGACCTGAACAACTCCGTAGTGATGAACGGGTCGAGTTTCGCGGGGCTCATACAGAAAGGGAAGATCACCTTCACCGCGGACGGTGAGGACCGCCACGGCGGGCTCATAAAGGACATAGAGGCCCAGAACATCGACATGTCGAAGACGGCCCGCTCCGTCCTCACCTCCGGCTCAGCCTCGATATCGGCCTCAAATTACATAACCGCGTCCTCGATGAACCACTACACCTTCGGAGGCTACTACACCGGCTCCCCGGCCTTTTCGGCGACGACCGGGACCCTGGTCGCAACCCAGCGCCAGTACAATATCGAGTGGATGGGCAACCTGAGCTCGCTCCCCCCGGTGTCAGGATTCACCTGGACCGACGACGCGGGCAACTCCGGCACCATTCCCGTCTACGACAAGAACTGGACCGGACCCTACACCTTCGGTTCGGGGCTCTCCGTGAGCTTCCACAAGGGCGGCACGCCGATGAGGTTCTCGGTCGGCGACACCCTTTCGGTCACGGCGCAATCCGAAGAGCTCGGCTGGACGAACCTCGTTCCGAACGAAGAGGGCTACTTCGACTTCGACGTCGCTTTCGTGCAGTCGGCGTCAATGGCCATGCACCCGCCGTATCCCGAAGGGCTGCCCACGATCATCCAGCACATAGCCTTGGACATGGGCGCCCGCTACACGAACCCCGGCGACCCGGACGACCCGTACCAGCAGCGTTGGGTCCTGGACGAACAGAGCACGACCCAGTACGCCACCAAGTCCTTGAACATCTTCTCCAGCCAGGACGGGTACCCGCCGGGATCCCTGCAGCGCATCTCCATAGGTGCGGACGGGATATTGACGGGCATCTACACCAACGGACGCCACCAGCCGCTCTACCAGATAGGCCTCACCCGCTTCCTGAACCCCTGGGGCCTGGCCAAGCTCGGAGACAACGTCTACATGGAGACGCGCTGGTCGGGGACAGGGGTCATAAACCCCCCCGGCTACGGCGGCACGGGAACAATCCGCGCGAACTTCCTGGAGCAGTCCAACACTGATCTGGCCGACGAGATAGTGAACATGATAGTGACCCAGAGGGGCTTCCAGGCGAACTCCAAGGTGGTCACCACCACCGACACCATGCTTGCCGAGGTCATTGAGATGAAGCGGTAGCGCCTGGCGGCCTTAAGAGGCCTGACCTCCTTCCGCTTTCCCCCCGGCGCCCTTCGAAGGGACCGGTCTTCCCCGAGGGCCCTTCAAAGGAGGATCTCCGCCGAGGGGCTTCCAAAGGGGCGGGTCAGAATCGTACAACAAAATTTTAGGGAGTGATTTGGAAACCCTTATAGATTAAGCATTTACGTGACGTTACGAACAATCGATCACTGAAACACCCCTTTTGAAATCGCCGCAACCCCCAATTCGATCTACCAGTGCTCGGCCACCATGTAGAGACAGCTGATCATCACTGCCGCATTCGATGGCTGGGTGAAGTGCTGTCAAGTTTCTTGATGGAAAAGCTGCTGGCTTTCAGGACCCAGCCAAGGCGACGGAAGTGACGCTGAGGCAAAATACGATACTCGACGGCATCTTGCTCTGAATTCAGCTGTGCAACGGGATCCCCGTTTCCGAGGCCTCCCGCCCGGCCCAGGCCCTTGGCCGAGCGGGTCCCAAGGCGCTGGCTTTCAGGCCGCATCCCTGGCGACGGAGACGACGCTGAAGCCAAAGACGATACTCGACGGCATCTTGCTCTGGATTCGGCTGTGCAACGGGAGCCCCGTTTCCGGTGCCTCCCGCCCGGCCAGGCCCTTGGCCAGGCGGGCCTCAAGGCGCTGGCTTTCAGGCCGCATCCCTAGCGACGGAGACGACGCTGAGGCAAAAGG
>JAIRZX010000658.1 GCA_031267005.1 Deltaproteobacteria bacterium | reverse complement strand
CCCAGCCGAGCCCATTCCCCCGCCCCAAGCCGAACCGCGCCCTTTCCCGCGCCCCGCCCTTTAGTAGAAGGCTCCCTCGCCCGAGGCAGCGAGCCCGCCGCCGGGGAGAGAGCCGCCGTCGGAGTTCCCGAAGGTGCCCAGGCCCAGGAGGTTTATCATGAAGGCAGCGCGGCGGTCGTCGCCGGAGTCCTCCCAGATGAGGCTCACGGTGTAGCACTGGTCGGTGTAGCGGAGGCGAAGGTATGTTTCCAAACCCCTCTTGTCCTCGAAGTCGTAGCGGGTGGAGGCCCCGAAGGACCATCCGTTGGCTATCTCCAGGTTCAGGTCCCCGCGGATCTGGTTGACCTTGTTGTAGTCCGGGGGGCCGTACTCCAGCTTGGGCTCTTCGTAGTCGAAGATGACCGCGAGGGAGTCGCCGCGGCCGTCGCGCATCTCCACCGACACGTCGTGGCCGGTGAAGACGCCTTCGCGAGCGTCCAGGCTGGACAGGACCCTGGCGGTGAACCAGGGCGCCAGGAAGGCCTCGATTTCGAACTCCAAGGGGCCCATGCCCCGGTCGAAGTAGCCGGTGGTGAAGTAGCGGGCGTGGCTGCGTTCGGCCCACTGGATATTGGACGCGAACTCGTAGCTCCCGAAGACGCCTATCTTCAGTATCTCCCTGTAGGCGTAGCTCTCCGGCTGCCCGGACTCGCCCCCCGCTCCCGCCTGCGGGAGCGCGGTCCTGGACGTCACAGTGTTTCGGACGCCGTAGCGGAAGGTCCTGCGCTTCAGGGTCCGGTCGAACTCGTCGAAGTAGGGGATCTCCTCCTGGTTGGGGCTCTCGACCACCTCGAAGGCCGCGAAGGGGGTGACCTGGTGGAGGTAGGCGTCGCCGCCCTCGCCGTCCCCGTAGACCCGCGAGAAAGTGGTGGATAGCTCTACGGAGGCCTCCCCGCCCAAGGTCGAGTAGAAGTCGTCGTGGTTCTCGCGGCCCGATAGGGTGGGTCGCCGTCCCTTGGGGGCGTAGAGGTTCAGGTCAAGCGAGCCTTTGGCCAGCACGGCCACGGTCCCGAAGGCGCTCCCCTTCCAGCTGAAGGAGGGGGAAGCCAGGAGCCGGTGGCCTGTCTCGTCCACGGGGGACTCCTCCTCGGTGCGGCGGGTGTAGAAGTCGTACTGCAAATCCAGGCTGAAGCGGGGCCCCCCCCCGGGAAGCGCCGAGGCGATGGACTCCGGGAGCGGCCTTGAGGCTATGGCGTAATACAGGCTCGGGGCCGTCTGGAGTGTGTTCCGGTTCCCGCGGCTGTAAAGGTCGTCGGTATAGGTGACCGTCCCCCGGAAGTAGCTGTCCTCCCCGGCCTTCTGCGCGAAGAGGGTGGAGATCCTCATGGGGTCCAGTTCCTCGTTGATCGAGCGCCCGAAGTACTCCATGAACAGCCTTCTGGAGTAGAAGAAGCCGTCCGGGTCGTTGCGGAAGGTGTAGAGGAGCACCGGGTCGGAGACCAGGTCCAAATCCAGGTTCACGTTCCAGCCGGCAAGGTTCCAGGAGTTCTGGGAGCGCACCCACCAAAGGTTCCTGGCCTCCTTCTGCGTCGTGCCGCCTGTCCGGTAGTTGAAGGACGCGGGCTTGCGGTCGTTCAAGGCCGTGGCCAGGAAGATGCCCTCGCCGGCCTCCAGGTTGTAGCGGGCCTCGACGGTCATGGCGAGGCCCCTCTGGGAACGGAAGACCGGAAGGACGGTAAGGTCCCAGTCCTCGGCTGCCGCCCAGAAGAACGGGAGCGACACCACGAAGCCGTCTCGGGAGGAGCTCTCGAAGCTGGGAAGGAGGAACCCCGTCTCCCTGTCGGTCTTGACCGGGGCCAGCAGGTAGGGAAAGAAGGCCACCGGGAACCACTTGGTGCGGAAGGTGACGCTCTCGCTTTCGGCGACCCCGTTGCGGTTTACCGTAAGCCGCTCGGCGGTGAGGCTCCAGGAGGGATCCGGGCCGTCGCAGGTGGTGAAGACCCCGTCCTCAACGTACAGGGCCTCCTCGCCCCGGCGCTCCAGGACGCTCCCCGCCACGTAGTAGTGGTTCTGGGGGAAGAAGGCCCGGCCGTCGAAGATCTTGGCCAGCCTCAGATCCATGTTCACCGCCGCCCTCTTGGCGGTTGCCGTGAAGTCCGGGGTGCGGATGCGCACGTTCCCCGAGATCTCGGCGCTCCTGGTCCCGTCGTGCCAGAAGGCCCGGTCCCCGGTCATCACCTCCATGCCCCGGGTTATCACGACCATGCCGTAGAAGGCCAGCTTCCCCTCCTCCTCCATGTACTCGACGTAGTCCGCCTCGATCGTCACCGGATCAGGCCCCTCGCCCTCCCCCATGATCATCCGGACCCTGGGCGGGTTGCCGCCGGGGAGTTCTGCCCCGGGGGCGCCCGGGGTTCCGGGATAGCCAGGAGAGCCGGGGGTTCCGGGATAGCCGGGAGTACCGGGGAATTCGGGAGAGCCGGGAGCTCCAGGCGTCCCGGGCGAGCCCGGCTGCCTGGGAAATCCGGGGGATCCAGGCGATCCCGGGGCTTCGTTGCTTCTGCGCCCTCTGGGAGCTACTCCGGGAGCTCCGGGTTCTCCGGGGATCGGGGGCAGGGGTCCGGGGGAACCGGCTGGCCCGCCGGGGTACCAGCCCTCCTCGCCCGGGGCTAGCCCAGCACCGTCGAAGTCCGTGAAGGGGTCGCCGCTCTGGATCTCGGTCCCGTCCGGGTTCAGCCCCATGCCCTGGGCCGGGAGCGGACGGGAGGGGAAAAGGAGGGCCAAGAGGAAAGAAGCGGCAAAAACTGCGCAAAGAAGAATTGGCGCGGAAGCCGAAGCTGAAGGGGGAAGGGAAAGGGAAAGGGATAGGGAACGGGGAAGGGGAAGGGGGGAACGACTCGAAAGGGGGAAGGCGGAAGGGGCGCCGCCGACTGCGAGGCGCGCAAGCGGCCCCGGCTGATGCGGGAGGGCTGGCGGAGGAAAAATCGCGCCGGGGGCCGAGGGCGCACGGGCGTCCGCGCCCGCCAGACTGGCGGGCCGGCGTCCGTCCGGTCCTGTCGTAAAGCCCTTGCCCATCGCTTCTCCGTGCTTCGCCGGCCCCGGAGGGCCTACGCGGGCCTAAGCCGTCCGCTCTCCGTCGGCGGCGCCTGCGGCGCGGGCGCCGCGAATACGGCCGCCCTCCAACGCTCCTTTGCCCCTGACCAGACTGTCCGAGTCAGTTCGACTCCACGGCGCTCTGCCCGGTCAGGAACGCCCGGGCCTCCCCCACCGTGAACAGGGATCCCGAGACCACAACCAGATCCTCCGGGGAGGCCTCGCTGGCCGCGGCCTCCAAAGCCTCCGGGATCTCCGGGTAGAGCCCGTAGGGGATGGCCGGCTCCCCCGCGGAAGCGCGGATCCGCTCCAGCAGAAGCTCAGGGGAGGCCGCCCGGAAATACACCGGCCGTGTGAGGTAGAGGCGGTCGGCCTGGGCCAGAACCGGCCCAAGGACGCCGGCCACGTCCTTGTCGGCCATGACTCCCACGATGAGGTGGAGCTTGCGCCTTTTCCTCCCGCGCAGGTATTCGGCAAAGCGCTCCGCCCCGTCCGGGTTGTGGGCCCCGTCAAGCACCAAAGGCGCCCGTCCGGTCCCTGCCGGGGGCCATAGCCCCGGGGCGAAGAGCTCCCCGCGGCCCGGCCAGGATACCAGGATAAGCCCTTCCCTCACGCGGGCCTCGGGCATGTCGAACATGGGCCGTCCGGAAGGGTCCCTCAGGCCGCCCAGGATCTCGAGCACGGCCAGCGCCAGCGCGGCGTTTTCGGCCTGGTAGGGCCCCGCCAGGCCCAGGGTGACCCCCTTCATGTTCCATCCGGGGCCCCGGTAGTCGATCACGTGCCTGCCGTCGGCCGTTACCGAGACTGTCTCGAAGCCGAAGTCCCGGCCCAGGAACCTGCCCTTGACCCCCAAATCCGAAAGCCTGGCCTCGATGGCCTTCCTGGCCTCGGGGACCAGCCTCCCGCCCGCGAAGGCCGCCCCGGCCTTGATGATGCCGGCCTTCTCCGAGGCTATCTCGGCTACGGTGTTCCCCAGGTGCTCAGTGTGCTCCAGCCCGATGTTGGTAATGGCGGCGACCAGGGGCTGGATCACGTTGGTGGAGTCGAGCCTCCCGCCCAGCCCGGCCTCCATGACGCACAGGTCGGTCCCTGCGCTTTTGAAGCGCAGGAAGGCCATGGCCGAGACGAACTCGAAGAAAGTGGGGGGCTTTTCGGGATCGCAACCCTTCCAGACCTCGCGGGCGAGGTCTATGACCTCCGCCTCGGGCATGAGCTCCCCGTCCACCCTGATCCTCTCCCGGAAGGTGACCAGGTGCGGAGAGGTGTAGAGCCCGGCCCGGTAGCCCGACGCGGCCATGGCGCTCGCAATCATGGCGGCGGTGGAGCCCTTGCCGTTGGTGCCCGCCAGATGCACGTAGCGCCCCCCCGCCTCCGGATTGCCCAGCCGCGCCAGTATGGCGCGCATGGAGTCCAGGCCGAACTTCATGCCGAACTTCTGCAATTCGAAGATGGAGGTGATCGTATCCCTGTAGCTCATAAAAGACTCTTGGCGTGAAAAAGGCGTCAAAGGCCCAGGAGGGGGAAGGGCGGGGCTTGCCGGCCGCTTCGGCTCCTTCCGGGCTTGGACTCCGGGGCCCCGCGCCCCTGAACGGCCCGGAAAAGGCCCCCGGCGGGCCCGGGAAATCCGAAGCCGCCTTCCGGCGGCCGCGCTGCCTCCGGAACTGCGTCCGTGAGGCCGCCGGGCGTCCCGAAACGACCCGGGAAGCCGCGGGTTACGGACGAGCGGGGGGGTGGGCGGAACGCGGAACCGCGTCCTCCCCGCCGCCTTTCGTGATCAGGGCCCCGGAAACGGCCCGCCCGGGTTCTGGGACGGAAGGTCCCCCAAAAAGACGCGGCCCGCCTAACGCGGGGAAGATCCCCCCACACAGGCGGCTTGTTCGGAACGTTTCCCATTATAGGCATTAATCCGGCGCGGTCAACACGGACTTGACGCAAGAGGCTTGCGGGACCGCGCTCCAAGCCTGGTTCGGCCCGTTTGAGTTCCGGGCGAAGGGCGAAACCAAGGCGGCAGTCCGTAGCGCGCCCCTTTGGGCTATGGACGACATGGCCTTTGGAGCATAGCTTTACGAGGAATACGTCATCCGTTCCGCCTTCTCTGAATTTTTCCTGCCGAACCTGATCGCCGCAACCCTCCGCAACCTGCCGTAGCCATGCGCAGCCCTCTGTAACCCTCCGCAGCCTGCCGCAACCCTCCGTAGCCTGCCGTAGCCATGCGCAGCCCCCCGCAAACCTGCGCTGAACCCGTTCCGGAGCACTTCCGAAGGACGGATGCTACGGCGGCTGCCAAGAGGCGGCTTGAGCCTCCGTAAGGCACGCGCCGCAACCTACCGCTTCCGTGCCGACACCGCCCTCCTCGCTCGGGAGGACCCGGACGCGGCCTTCCTTTTCGGAGGCGCCGAAAGAAACCGCGAAGGCCGCGCCCGCTCGGGCTCGATGTCCCCCGCCATGACCCACCTGGGAGAGCTCACGAGCAGGCTGTCCTTGGCGCGGGTCACGGCCACGTACATGAGCCTCCTCTCCTCTTCAAGGAGATCGTCGTCGTTCTGGGACAGGTAAAACGGCAACCTCCCCTCGACGGCCGACAGTATGAAGACGTGCGGCCACTCGAGGCCTTTTGCGGAATGGATCGTGCTCAGGACGACGCACTCCCCCCCTCCGTCCTTCCCGACTCCGGCGCCCTTCCCGGAGGCCTTCCCGACTCCGGCGCCCTTCCCGGAGGC
>JAIRZX010000654.1 GCA_031267005.1 Deltaproteobacteria bacterium | reverse complement strand
AGTTGGCGCCGGCGGACGGCTCCATGACTGAGAACCCGTTCACGCCGCCCCTGTTGAAGAGCACGATGTAGGGTCCGTCGACGGGCCTGTCTAGCAGGGTGGCGCCGTTCCAAATCATCAGCTCGGTCTTCATCTCTTCGCGGTAGATCTCCACCGCCGCCTCCACGAAGTCGGAGACGTAGACCGTGGGCGGGGACTCCACCGAGCTCCCGAATTCGACCGGGGCGTCCACCAGGAACTTGGGGATCTCGTGGTACCTCACGGAGCTGATGATGCTCACGGGGTCGCCGGGAAGGAGAATGGGCCACGGCTGGTAGTCGGACACCCTCAAGTCGGGCATGAGATCCTGCCCGGGCTTGCCGTCCACCGTGGCGGTGGCGCCCGTTATCTCGAAGGAGTCGACAAAGCCGGCCGCCTCCAGCCTCCCGGTCCTGTAGCCGTTCTCTTCGGTCCCGTCCATGGCCCCGTCAACCGTAATGGGGCCTCGGTCGGTCTGGATCGCGATGTCCTCCAGCTTCCCTATGGCCGAGCCCCTGGTGCTCAGCGAGAACTCGTAGACGGTCGTCTGCCTGTCCGGATCCGAGACTACGAAGGCGTTGTTCTGCCAGATCGTAAGCGTTCGCGGCGGGGGTTCCGGCTGGGGGTTCTGGGGGTCGGCCCGGCGCGGGTCGGATCTGGCCACGGCCTGCGCCCCGGCCGCGCCGGCCGCGCCGGGCGGCTGGGCGCCGGGCTGGGCGTCCGTCCGCCCGTCCGCCTGGACCGCCGGCGGGGCGGGGGGCTGGGAGGCGGGAGGCCTCGCTCCCCGGGAGAAAATCAGGACGCCCGCGGCCAGGGCCGCTATGGCGATGGCCGCCAGGATCGCGAGGCGCAACGCCATCAGGCGGACGGGGGCCTTGGGTACCTTGGCGTCCCCGTCCCCCGTCGGTCCAGCCCCGCCGTCGGGAGGCGGGCCGTTGGCGTCTTGCTCTTTCATGCAGCCCGTCCTTGAGGCAGGGGCCCGGAAACCCTGAGGTCCGGAAACCAGGGGGCCCGAAAATCCTGGAAAAAACCCCGGGCGCCCCGAACCCTTACAGGACCCCGAAATCTTCCAAAGTCCGGAAACCCGCGGAAAAAGGGAACCCCGGAAACCCGGAACCCGCAAGGCTCGACAAGCTCGGGGAGGCGAAGGCGCGGGGCACGGCAACCGCGTGGCCCGCGAACCGCAAGGCCAAAAGGTTTGCGGCGCTGGAACCTCTCAATCGGAAATCTGCCGGAACTCGCGGCCGGCCAGTAAGATTAACAGCTTAACGCCAGAAAAGCCATAGCCGCCGGAAACTGCCAGAAGCCGTCCCGGGGCGGCTTGATCCCGCTCCCCAAGCGAACGCATAGCCATCCGTCGCGGCGCAAAGACGCCCTAAGCTGCGAAAACCGCGTCTCCGCAGGCCCCGCGAAGCCGGGGGGGCCGAAACGTCAAGCCGGGATTGGGGGAACGGCGAGGCGGCAAGCCTGGAAAGGGCAAGGGGTGACGGCCGGAAAGGCATAGCGGGAAGGCCGTAACCGGCAAACCGGAACCGCAGAGGGCTTCGGTCTTGAGCCGGGCCGCCCCGAGCCGGGCCGCCCCGAGCCTCACTCCAGCAGGGAGGAGAGCTTCTCGACGATGAGCTGGTAGTCGAAGTCCTCGAGCTTGGAACGCACGAAGCCAACGAGTTCCCCCTGGCGGTCGTAGTCGTACTCCTCGAGCTTCAGCGTCAGCTCCTCCATGGTGGAGGTCTTGCCGCGCCTCGCGGCGTCCAGGAGCTTCGCTAGAGTCTCCCTGTCGGGCTCGAGCCGCTTCTCCTTGACCCCGGCGCGGCGGCTGGACTCCACGCGGTTTACGGCTGAGGAGATGTCCCTGATGAGCTTGTCCGCCTTTTCCATAAGGAGCAGGTGGCTGTCCGCGAAGCTCTCGGTCTTCCCCTCCTTGGCCATGGCCTCCAGGCGGGCGGCCACGTCACCCACGGCGTTGGCGGAGATGCCGTAGCTGGAACCCTTCAGCCCGTGCACGGAGATGGCGTAGTCGCTCAAAGACGACCTGGCGGAGGCCTTGAGCGTCTCCAGGAGCTTCGGGGTGTGGTGGATGTAGGACTTCAAGACCTTTATGTACTTCTCCTCCTTGCCGTAGCGCCCGATGCCGGTCTCGATGTCCAGGCCGTCGATGTTCAGCTCCGACAGCGAAAGGTCCGAAGCGCCCGGGCCGGCCGGGGAGCCCCCGCCCGGGTCCGGCGCCGGCCCGTCCTGGGGCTCCCTGTCGTCCTCGGCCCCGGCCGGGGCGTCGCGTCGCACCCAGCGGTTCAGGGCCGCGTCCAGCTGCAGTATGTCTATGGGCTTGGCTATGAAGGAGTTGAAGCCGTTTTCGATGAACATGCGGTCCGTGCCCGGCGCGGCGCTGGCAGTGAAGGCTATGACCGGGACCTTCCGGGCGTAATCGGTGGATAGGGACCGTATGTTCCTCACGGCCTCCACCCCGTCCATGCCCGGCATCATGTGGTCCATGAGTATAAGGTCGTAGCGCTCGGAGGGGGGCGAGTCGTCCTTGACGGCCCCCACCAGGTCGACCGCCTCCCTGCCGCTGGTGGCCGTGGAGACCTTCAGCCCGTAAGGGGACAGGAGCCCCTCTGCCACGTCGAGGTTGGTGGGCACGTCGTCCACCAGGAGCACGTGGCCGTACGGCATCCGCGAGCGCACGAGGTTGCCCTCGATGCTCATGCCCTTGACCATGGTCCTGAAGCTCGCCAGATCCTCCGCCGCCTTGCGCCCTATGGGCGCCCCGTGGACGATCCGCTGGGGCAGCACGGCCTTGAACTCGGAGCCCACCCCGAACTCGCTCTCGACGGCGATGGAGCCGCCCATGAGATCGATAAGGTACTTCGTTATGGAGAGGCCCAGCCCGGTGCCCTCCACGTAGCGGTTCGCCTCGGAGTTTATCTGGCTGTGCTCGGTGAAGAGCCTCCCCATGTCTTCGGACTTGATGCCGATGCCGGTATCGGCTACTGTGAAGATCATGTCCGCCCCGGCGCCGCCGCCGGTGGGCGTCCAGGCTATCGTGAAGCGGACCTTGCCCCGCTCGGTGTACTTGAAGGCGTTGGAGAGGATGTTGTTCAGTATCTGCTTGACCCTCAGGCTGTCGCCCGAAAGCCGCGTGGGCACGGTCTCGTCCACGATGAGCTCGAAGCTTATGGGCTTGGTCCCGGCGCGCACGATGTTAATCTGGACCACGTCGTTTACCAGATCCACGACGCTGTAGTCGACGGGGACTATCTCGAAGTTCCCGGCCTCGGCCCTCGCTATGTCCAGGATGTCGTTTACGATTCGGAGCAGGGACGAGCCCGCGTTCCAGATCTTCTCCAGGTTGAGCTTCGAGAGCGTGGGCAGGTTCTCGCGCTGGAGCTCCAAGGCCGAAAGCCCCAGGATGGCGTTCAAGGGCGTCCTCATCTCGTGGCTCACGGTGGCCAGGAAGGTGCTCTTCGCCCGGGAGGCCGCCTCGGCCGTCACCTTCGACATCACCAGCTCGCGGTTGCGCTGGTTGAGCTGCCTTATCATCGAGTTGAAGCTGTCCGCGAACTCCCCCATGAAGTCCACGTGCTGGGAGTAGTCGCCCGCGGCTATCTGCTGGGCCTGCCAGGTCAGGTGCTTCATGGACGAGTACAGCGTCTTCAATGGCGCCGCTATCTCGTTCCCCGCGCTCGGCATGGGGGCGCCCAGGTCCCCCTTGGAGAGCGCGGTCGCGAAGGCGCGCGTCTCGCTCACGCACTCTGCCAGGAACATTATGCCCAGCCCGAGGTTGCGCTCGGTGCCGGCGAGGCTGTTGGGGTCGAGCTTCGCCTTCTGCGGGTTGTAGATGACGTCCCGCAGGTACTCGAAGAGGAGCTTAACCGCGTCCTCCCCGGCTTGGGGCTTGGGGGGGCCTCCGGGGCCCGCGCCCTCTGGGACGGCTCCTTCCGGGCCCTTGCCCTGGCGGCCTCCCGTGGCGCCGCCCTTGGGGGGGCCGCCGTCGTCGGGCTTTCCGTCTTCGCTTACCATGGCATCGCATTCCAAACGGGCCCGCAGGAGCCGGTGGTCAAGAGTGGTTCGGATCGAGTTCGGATCGATTCGGGGAAGAATCTTTCGTCAGTTGCAGGCAGGTCCCGCTGAAGCCTGGCGGCCCCCGAGAGCGGCCCCTCCCCGCAGGGCTTCCGCGCGCAAGGGCACAGAATCGGACCTAAGCATTTTATGCTTCAAACAGGCCCCGGTCAACCTAAAAGGAATGATGGAATGATAGGGGACGCCAGGGGCGCTGGAGGGCTGAACGGACGGCCTGGCAACGGGGGGGCGCGGCCAGGCGGGCGGGGGCGCGCTTCCGGGACGCGCGAGAGCCTTGATCGGGCACCACGGATGGGGCGGCCAGGAACCTCGGAGGGCTCGGCAGGGCGGGACGGGACGGGACGGGACGGGATGGGCCAGGCCAGGCCAGGCCAGGCCAGGTCAAGTCAGGCCAGGCCAGGTCAAGTCAGGCCAGGTCAAGTCAGGCCAGGCCAGGCGTCTCCGTGAAGGGATACGGCGGATTTATCGGCAAAGCCTGGACAACCCAAAGTTTGAAATTTTACCGAAAAATTATGCAACAGCCGCAACGCCTGCGGGGAAACTGATAACGTCTCAAGGCGACCTTGGCAGAACTGGCCATGAAGGTCACGCTTCCCGGTTTAGAAGGCCGATAAATGAACCTATCCTTTTTCCCGTCTCTCTTTACGTCGCGGAAACCCGGCCATTCCCCGCCTCGGCTCCCGCCGCGGACGACAAACGGCTATCATCGCCCGGGAGGCACGCCTGTTGCCGCTCCGTCCCCGCCAGGCTCGGCTTCAGCGGAAAACAGAACCGGCTCCCCGCCTTCCAAACAAGGAACGCGGACCCCGCGCCCGCAACGTGTTCCTGACGCGGGGGAAGGTCAGCGGCGAGAATTTCCAGCCCGATAAAACTAATGGGCCGCCAGAGGGAAAACGGCTGGAAATAACGGTTAAGTAACGCGCAAATGACGGTTAAGGAACGTCTTGGGGATCGAACTCGGAGTCAAGACCCGGCTCGTACCCCTGTTCCTGCACCCAAGCGCGGCATCCTTCCTCGAAAGACCGGGAGTTGCCGACGCAATCGTCGGAATCGCCGACCCCGCCCGATTCGGCCCAGTCGTATCCGGCCTGGTGGCCTGAGCAGTCTCCTGCGCACTCGAAGCCGAAGA
>JAIRZX010000651.1 GCA_031267005.1 Deltaproteobacteria bacterium | reverse complement strand
GGCCTCGCCCTTGGCCTCGCCCTTGGCCTCGCCCTTGGCCTCGCCCTTGGCCTCGCCCTTGGCCTCGCCCTTGGCCTCGCCCTTGGCCTCGCCCTTGGCCTCGCCCTTGGCCTCGCCCGCAAAGACGGGGGTTCCAAAGTCGAGTTCCACCACGACCGTGACGGACTTCTTAATTTTGCCGATGCAGGTCTCGTCGATGCCGATCCGCCTGAGCCCTTCGAACTTGGCCTTGGACTATTTCTTGTTCTTGGCGAGGCGGCTCTGGAGGATGCCGATGATCGTGTGACAGCTCACCTTCAGCATTTGGGCCGCGAACGCAATAGACGTTTCCTGGACGAGCCGTATCGCATCCTTCGCGAAACTCTTCGTGTAGCCCTTCCCGGGCTCCGCGAATCCCAGATCGATCGGCCCGACGGAACCGCAATTCAGGCACTGGACCATGGGCGCCTCGACTTCGAGGAATACGTATTTCCTGCCAACGGGCAGGCCTTGGATCGTTCTGCGCTCGGAGCCGAGTTTCACCACGCGGGGCGAATGGCAACAAGGGCACCTGATCATCTTTTCCTGGGGGACGAGCCGGTAGTGGACCTCATCTTTTGCAAACCGGGCCCCCCCCACCTGAGTCCAGCCGACGGTACCCTGCATATGATATAGTTCGCCTGGTTGAGATATCGTTTCTCCTTTCAGGAAAAAATATTCACCATCGGCAAACTACGCACGATTTATGCCAAAACCCCCGCCTTTTGCCGCCAGCCCGCCCGTCGGCCTGGCGCGCTCATTCCAACATACAGCCGAAAATGTTCCCGCGCCTGCTCCGCGCCGCCGGGCTTCCGGCGGCCCGTGCTTTCGGCATCGCCCGGAAGGCGTCATGCGCCGGCTTCGGGAGAGCCGCCCTCCTCGGCCGTGTCCAAAGCGCCCGACGAAACCGCCGCCGCCCCGTCCGCCCCAGGGCCTTCCGCCCCGAAACCGTCCGCGCCATCGACCTCAGCCACCGGGCCGCCGGTCCCGAAGCCCCCCCCCGGGCCGCCGGCGGCGGCACCGCCAAGCCCTTCAGCCCGTCCGTTATCGCCGGCCGGCCGGTGGGAGGGGTGCGCCTGGTACTCGTCGGTCACGAGCTTGCCGTGCTCCAGCACTATGACCCGCTCGGCGTGGCGGGCCACCTCGGGGGCGTGGGTGACGGTCACTATGGTCGCGCCCGCGTTGTGGAGGCCGTGGAGTATCTCCATTACCAGCCCCTCGTTGGCCTCGTCGAGGTTCCCGGTGGGCTCGTCGGCCAAGATGAGCTTCGGGTGGTTTATGAGCGCCCTCGCTATGCAGACCCTCTGCTGCTCGCCCCCGGAAAGCTGGCGGGGGAGGTGCCTGGCCCGCTCGGCCAGCCCCACCCTGGCGAGGGCCTCCAGCGCCTCGGCCTCGTCAACCATGCTGTGGTAGTACTGGGCGACCATGACGTTCTCCAGGGCCGTCAGGTAGCTTATGAGGTGGAACTGCTGGAAGATGAGGCCTATGGCCTCGCGCCTCAGGGCCGTGAGCCCCGAGGGCGACAGCCCGGAGAGCTTCACCCCGTCCAGGTTCACCTCGCCCAGGCTGGGCGTGTCCAGGCAGCCCATGATGTTCATCAAGGTGGTCTTCCCGGAGCCGGAGGGCCCCAGCACCGCCAGCCACTGCCCGGGCGGGATGTCTAGGGTGATGTTCTGGAGGGCCTTCAAGGGGCCGTAGATCTTGGAGACGTCCTGGATTTCCATTATGTTGGGCATGCGCGGAAGACCTTGGGAAGCGGCCGGCTCCGGGGTTTCGCCGGAGGCGGCGGGAAAGCGGCCTTAGGCCCCGCCAGCGGGAGGAAGCCCGTAAAAGGCCGGAGGGGGAAGGGCTTGAAGGCCGGAGCCGCGGGAGGCCGCGGCCTGCGGGGCCGCCCGCAGGAGGCCTCGCGCGAAAGACATGTTACCAAAAGGCGGGCGGAATAGCGCCGGGAAACGAATCGGGGTCCGGGAAATGCCCCGCGTCCGGGAATCGAAACGCCCGCCGGGAAACCCGCCCGAGTCCGGGTATCTAAACGCCCGCCGGGAAGCCCGCCCGAGTCCGGCGACGACCTCACGAGTCCGTAAATCGAAACGGCTTCCCGGAAGCGCCGCGGGGAGGGCTCCCCGCCCGGGCCTTCCCGCTGAAGCCCTACTCCCCCCTCAGGACCAGGGCGGGCTCCACGTCGACGGCCCGCTTCACGGGGGCGAGGCATGCCGCCACGGTCACCAGGGCCGAGACGCCCACCGTCGCCGGCACGAGCCAGGGCTCGGGGGTGAGGGCCCGCCCGAAGACGCTGGCGGAGACCAGGCGGGCGAAGGCGAGCCCCAGGAACGACCCGGCCAGGCCGCCCAGGACGCCCAGGAAAAGCCCTTCCGCCAGGAACTCCCGGGCCACGCGGCGGTTGCCGGCCCCCAAGGCCTTCTTGAGGCCTATCTCGCGGCGGCGCTCGAGCACCACCGTCATCATGGTGGTGGCGACGCAGATCATGGTGAGCGTAAGCACCACCAGGGTCACCAAGTACACCAGCGCCGTGAGCTTGCCCATCACCTGCTCCTCGGAGCGGGTGACCCTGGTGACGAGCCTCGGGTCCACCCCCGGGACGCCCGCCCTGACGCCGGCCGCCACGCGCGCGAGCTCGTCGGAACCGAGGGTGAGGGAGGCCTCGGCCAGATCGAAGACCCCGGCCTCGCCCGTCATTGACTCCATGTCGCCGATCGACATGAAGACGAAGCCGTCCTCCACCCCTCCCGAGGCGACCGTGCCGGTCACCTTGAAATCCCGTGCGTAGCGGGCCTGTGACGAGTTGCGCCCGTCCAGCGGGAAAGGGCTCCCTGGGGAAAGCCCCGTGGCTTCGGCCACGTCCACTCCGAGGAGCAGCTCGCCCGGGGCCGACGGCCACTCCCCGGTCACCCTCCAGTAGGGGCTGGTCTTCCTCACGCCGTCGAAGAGGGTGGCCACCGCCGTGTAGGGGAGCATGTGGCTGCGCACGGCCTCGTAGCGGAAGGGAGTCACGCCTACCAGGCCCCGGCTGGGGAGGAGCGAGACCGCCCTGTCCAGGCTGGCAGCCGGAAGGCGCCCCGAACCGCCCTCGGAGACGAAGACCAGGTTCGCCCCGTAGCTGCGGAACTCCCGGCTCAGCTGGCGGGGGATGTCGTAGCACAAGGTGGCTAAGCCCAACAGCACCGTGGCGCCGACGGCCACGCCCACGAGCGCCACCAGGAGCCGCGAGCGGCGGCGCACTAGCGAGAAGAGGAGCATCCTCCCCAGGAACTTGGTGTTGCGCTTCATGGCTTATCTCCCGTGGAGGACCTCGGTGGGCTTGAGCCTCAGAATCGCCCTCAGGGCGGGGAGGCTTCCCAGGAGGGTCACGCCCAGTATCATCAAGCACGCGAGCGGGATGACCGCGGTCTTGACCGCCACCAGCTGCCCGAAGACAGCCTTTCCTATGAACTGGGCGAGGCCCAAGCCGCACAGGTAGCCCGCCGCCCCGCCCGCGAAGGCCACGGCGAGCATCTCGGAGAGCACCAGGAGCGACACCGCCGCGTTCCCGGCCCCCAAGGCCTTCATGAGGCCTATCTCGACGCTCCGCTCCATGATGTTGGCGGTGACGAGGTTCGAGATGGCCAGCGCCGAACAGAACAGGGTGAGGAGCGTCAAGAGGATTATCATGAGCTGGGTCTTCTCCAGTATCGCCCCCTCGGATTCGGCAACGCGCATGACCGGCTTGACCCGCACCCCCGGTATTATCTCCTCGATCTGGTAGGCGATGCTGCTGATGTAGGCGGTGCAGTACCAGGTGTCCCACTCGGCCCGGGAGAGCCCGTCCGGGTTCATGGCGGCGCGGCGCGCCAGATCGTTTTCCGGGGTAGTGAGCGCCGACACCTCGACCTTCTGCACCAGACCGGGAAGCCCCGCCGCCTCCTGGGCGAGCGCCGTGGTGCCTATGATCCAGCCGTCCTCCTCGCCGCCGCTCTCGAACACCCCTCGCACGCGAAGGGCCTTCCTGCCGGCCTTCTCGGTATCGACGGCGAAAGAGGAGCCGGGCTTGACATCCAGCCTGGCCGCCAGATCCTTCCCCACCATCACGCCTTCCGGGACGGAGTCGTCGCCGGGGCTCCCTTCCAGGGTCCACCACGACTTCAAAGGCATCATGCCGGTGTCCACCTCGTCCCCCGTGGGAAGCTCCAGGTGCCTGTTGAACCATGTCCCCGAAAGCACCGCTGGCCCGGCGGGAGTCTCGACGCGGGCATTTACGAAGGGGGCGAAGTCGACGATGTTGTAGGCCCAAAAGATCATCTTTATCTTGTAGAGCTCGTCCTCGCGGATATAGTTCTCGCCGTCGGCCGCGGCCGCGCCTTCCCCGCCGCCCGCCTCCCCCGCGAACTCGTACTTCTCGCCCGCCAGGGAGCTCCCGCGGGGGATGACCGTGAGGTTCGCGCCGTAGGTCTTAAGCTCCTGGTTCACCTTGTCGCCGACGTCGAACATGACCCCGAGCATGGCCGTAGCCAAGGACACGCCAAGCCCGACCGTGAAGGCTATGAGGACGTGCTTGGACTTCTGCCGCCCCAAGGCGCCGGCCGCCATCTTCAGAAACATGCCCATGCTGGAAACCCCCGTTGGAACCGTCGGGCGCCCGCGTCGGCGCCGCCTTGGGGAAAAGCGGCAAGCCGGCGTTCGCTACTGAAGCGGAAATCCGAGAAAAATTTCGGAAAACTGAGGAAACCCCAGGAAAAACAGCGGAAAGCCAGGCGAAAACTCCGGAAAGCCAGGAGGGAAACTGCGGGAAAACGGAAATAGCGCGGGGAACCGGACAGGCGCCAGCCGGCGCGGGCGGGGCCCCCCGCCTACTGGAACCGCCGCTTCTCCCTTTCAAGATCCGCCGCGGCTATGACGAGCTTACCCCCTTCGATCCGGAAGGCCAGGGGCACGGGGTTGCAGCCGCCGGGGAAGCCTATGGTGGACTTGTTCATGACCACGTCGCACAGCTTGCAGATGACCTGGTCGCCCCGCTGGTAGTAGCCGGTCGGCCCGCAGATGTCGCAGGCGTCCAGCCCCACCCCGAAGGCGTTGGCGCTTTTCTTAACTATTATGAAGCGCACGTCCGTGCCGCCCTCGGTCATGAAGACGTGGCGGTGGAGGTTCCCGTCCCCCACGATCTCCAGATCGAGGGATATATTTCCCCCCTCGGACTCCACCCTCCCGGGCTCAGAAATCACGGGGCCGCGCCTCTGGTAGGCGCGGAGCGCCGTTGCCGTGACGACGGTGAGCGCCAACACCGCCACCAGGAACGCCGCCGCCCGGAACTCCAGCTTGAGCGCGTAGCGCATCTTGCGCACGGCGGCCGGGTTCGGCCCGTCCGGCTTCGTGGCGATTGAGTGGGCGGCAACGGCAACCGCCGCGAAGGTCCAGACCCCGGCTACTGCGAACAGGAAGGCGTTCTCGTGGGACCTCAAAAAGATTATGGCGGCGGGGATCCAGGAGGCCCTGGGGAGCATGCCGCGCACGAACATGATGCGGAAAGCGTCCAGGGCCAGGAATAGGACCCCCGACAGGAGGGTCAGGAGCACGGCCGGGGCGGCCGCTTTGGGCGGGAGCCGTCCGGCGAGCGATCCCACGGCCGCGAAGAGGAGGGTCATCAAAAGGAGGCCAGCGCAGTAGCCGGCGAGCTTGGACAGGTACTCCATGTTGAAGACGGAGTCCAGCCCCACGTCGAAATCGAGCGGCTGAAGGAACAAATCCGGCGCCGCCCTCGCGACCAGGAGCATCAGCGCTGCCGGGCAAAGCGCTCGCAGGGC
>JAIRZX010000639.1 GCA_031267005.1 Deltaproteobacteria bacterium | reverse complement strand
CCCTCCGGGGCGGCATTTTGAACAGGCCGCCGGAGGGTAACTTCGCCCGGACGCCATTCGGAAGCCATTACTCCCGGCGCGTTTCCGGACCGCTTCCGGTGCTTATCCCACCGGTCGCGAGGCAACCGGGGCGCCATGCAGGGGCTTGCCTGCCAGCAACAAAGCCGCAGGGACGCCATTCAGGCTGGGGGGCTTCCGTGCGCGGCCCGGGCTGGCCGCCTCCAGGCGGAGGGCCTTCCGGGCGCGGCCCGGGCTGGCCGCCTCCAGGCGGAGGGCCTTCCGGGCTCGGCCCGGGCTGGCCGCCTCCAGGCAGTGGGCTTGGCTCCCCCCTGCGGCAAGGCTTCCGGGCTCGGCCCGGGCTGTCCGCTTCCAGGCGGAGAGGTTTCCGGGCGTAACGGGGGCTCCGTCCCCGAAAGCGGAGGCGGCCACCCTCGCTTCGAGGGATTGGAAATTGCCGAGGCGCCCCGCCCTTCCGGACGGCCGGTCCGGATTGCGGCTTCGAACGGAGGGGGGCGCTGACAGGCCGCGCCGACATGGCGGGTTCGCCCCAAAACTGTAAATCCGTTCAAGGGCGGGAGGCCAGGCGCCAGGCGGAGAAAGTCCGGGAGCCCGGGGCGCCGCGGCCTCGGCCAATCGGCCTGACCGCTAGGCGGTCTCGTCCTTCCGGCGCTTCTGGTTGGCGATCTTGTTCCGGAGGGCATCCGGGCCGCCCTCGGCGTAGCGCCTCCTCCACTTGCCGATCTTGGTCCTGTCGGCCTTGAGCTCGCGGGAGATGACGGTGTCCGGGATACCTTCCAGGCTCTTGAGCACGACCTGGGCCCGCCAGGCGGGGGGGGCGTCGGGGGAGGGGTCGTCGCCGGCGGACCAGATCTTCAGCTGGTCCAGGTCGTCGGGGGAGTTGGGGAGGCGATTCGGGCCGGAGGCCACGTGCCTCTTGGCGAGCAACCCCTCAGAGTTCATGATCGAGCGGATCCTGCTGGCGCCCATCCCGAGCTTCCTGGCCGCGGCGGCGGCGGTCCAGGCGCGCGCTCCCGCCGGGGGGGGGGTGCTCAGGACCTCGCGCAAGGCCGCGATGGTCTTCGAGTAGGGGTGCCTGGTCGGGGTGTCCTGGATGTCGCTCTTCAGGATGCCTTCCACCCCCATCTCGAAGAAGCGGCTCTTCCACTTGGCGATGTTGGAGACGTCCATGCCGAGCTCGGAGGAGATGGAAGCGCCCGTGCGGCCCTCGATGAGCATGAGGATCGTCTTGGCCCTCCTGGGCAGGAGCGGGTCGGGGAACTTCGGGTGGGGCGGGGGCTCGCCGGCGGCCCAGGCCTTCAGGAGCGCCATGTCCGCCTCGGAGGAGGGCGGGCTGATGCCCCTGGGGGCCCCGCCCGGGCGGAGTTCGCTGAAGAGGAACTTGGCCGCGTACATGCTGATCCCCAGCGCCTCGGCCGCGGTGGCGGGGCGCCAGGTGTCCTTCCCGGGAGGCGGGGGGGTCTTCAGGAGCTCGACGGCCCTGTCCCTGGCGTCGGAGTAGAGGGCGGCCCTGGCCTGGTACTCGGTGATGCCGAGCTCGCGGGCCAGCAGCCCGGCGGACCAGCGGGGAGCGCCGTCAGGCGGCGGCGTCTTCGCGAGGGCGAGTATCTTTTCCCTGTCGGCGAGGGCCCCGTCGTCGATCGCGCGGCCCGACCTCCTGGCGTCCAGGAGACCGTACGGGCCGAGCTCGGAGAAGACTTTCCGCCATTTGCGCACGGTCGAGCGGTGGAGCCCGCTCTTGGAGGCGGCCTGCCCGAGCGTGTTGCCGTCGAGGCTCAGGGCGACAGCCTTCGCCCTCTGGATGAGATCATCGCGGGGGGGGGGCGTGTCCGAGCGGCAGGTGATCAAGGGCGGGACGTCTTCGCCCGCGGCCCATTTCCTCAGCAAGGCAAGGTCCTCTTCGGAACGGGGCGGGGTTGGGTTCGTCGTTTTTTCGGACATGTGAGCCTCCCTCCGTTGCGGACGAGGCGAAGCGGCGCTCCCGTCGCCCGTCCCTCCCGCCGGGAACGCGGCCGGTAGGGCCCGGGAGCCTGAACCTTACATTATAAGGTAACGGAAGCGGACTCCTGCGATCCGCTCCGGCGATTATAATGCCTTCGAACGAGAATGTCACCCCTGGCCGCCGAATTCTTCCCGGCGCGCCCGCGACGGGCCTGGGAGGGGACGCCTTGCCGCCGGGAGTTGCCGACTTGCCTGATCCCCTGGCGGAGAGCCTTTCCCCGCTCGGAGGCCGTTGGGAGGCGCCCGCCCTCGCGGCTGCCGCTGCGTCCGTCAGCCCTTCCAGGTTGCCGGGTACGGACGCGGCCCGGCGGGCAAGCGGCCTGTCGGGGGCATCGGGGCGGCCCAAGCTTTCAAGGCGGCCAGTGACTCTTCCGAAGGGGCTGGGAGATCCGGGATCCTTTTCCGCCGGGCCGTTCGCGGTGTCCGGCCGAAAAGGCCTTCGGGGCTTTTCCCCTCAAATCGCCTTCTCCAAACTGGCAACCGTCGGCTTTCCCGTCCCCGCCATTTCGGAGGACTAGGGGTTCCTGGGCACCCCGACGCATCCGGGTGCGCCGTCGCGCGAAG
>JAIRZX010000631.1 GCA_031267005.1 Deltaproteobacteria bacterium | reverse complement strand
CTGGCCCCGTTCGGACTCCGTATACTTGGAAAAGCCCTGGAGCTTGCTGTACTCTTCCGCAGTCTCGGGGTAGGCTATCTGGGTCTCCCCGGTGCTGGTCCTAAAGGACAGCCCGCCGCTGAACCCGGACAGGTCATGGGCCAGAAACGAAGTGGGGGACGCCTTGGGCTTCTTCGAGATCGTAGGCGGCTCCGGGGCCGGGGAGTCGTCGAAGGACGGGACGGAGGGCAGGGAGCCTTTCTCCATCTCCATGACGCCTTCCACGAGCATCTGGTAGGGGGACTTGGACTCCTGCTTCGGAGCCTGTTGCCGGGCGTTTTGATAGCCCATGTCCAAATCCCCGAAGAGCGCCCTCGCGTATTTGACAGTCTCGAGCGGAAGCGGCTCCCCGCCCGAGAGGAAATTGTCCACCCTCCCCGGCCCGGCGTTGTAAGCCATGGCGGCGAGCTGTTCGTCCCCGTGGTACTTGTCCAGGAGCTGGCGGAAATACTTGGTCCCGCCCATGATGTTCTGCTTGGGGTCCTCGCGGTCGGTGACGCCCATTTCGTCTGCGGTCGCTTCCATAAGCTGCATGATCCCGGTTGCGCCCGCCGAACTCACGGCCTTCGGGTTCCCGCCGCTCTCCACCTGAATGATCTTCGCGATCATAGCCTCGGGGACCCCGTAGGTCTTGGAGGCTTCCGCTATGATGTCCTCGTACGCCAAGGTCTGTCTCCTTTAACTCGTAGGCCTGTAAGCCCGGTACATGGCTTGCCGGACGGCGGACTGCGCGGCGGGGTCCATGGCCCGGAAGCGCTGGGAGGTAAGCACCATCTCCATGGCTTGCATCGGGGAGGACGCGTCGGGGAAGTAATCGAAGATTGCCCCGAAGCCGAAAGCCTGGAGGTCCTGGCGCGGATCCTGCATAGGGGGCTGGGCCCCGGCCATCATGGCCGACGGTGACGCGGGTCCCGGTCCCAAAGCGGGGGGCGCTTGGGCATAGGGCTCATCGGACATTAGAGCCATGCTCGGCGACTGGGGCGGGGTCGCGACCGGAGGCGGAGCCTGGGCCGGGTAGCCGGGCGGAGCCTGGGGCGGGTAGCCGGGCGGAGCCTGAGCCGGGTAGCCGGGGTCGGCGGGCGGGGGAGCCTGGGGCGGTGCCGGAGCCTGAGCCGGAGCGGGCTCTTCGTCCAGCGACGGTGCTATCAAGTCCTCCGGCTTGGGCGGCGGGATGGCGGTGCCGCGCCCGAGCGGGGGCGGGACGTAGTCCATCGGGTCTTCCCCGGCCATGTCAGCCATATTGAGGATATAAGTGGCGACCAGGTGTTGCGGCACGGCATCGCTTGACGAGGTCGCGACCGGAGCCGGAGCCTGGGCCGGGGGGGTCGCGACCGGAGGCTCCTGTGGGGGAGCTTGAAGTGGCTGGGCCATAGTCTGTTACTGCCTACGCCAAGTCTGACGATAATCGAAGTACGGAGTTTCATACTCGTTATAAGGAGCTTGGCGAACTGTGTTCCTATTGGAATTAAAAATTTCCTGTGTATGCGGACCAGTAAAAGGCTCCGGCTGTCCCGCATAAGACACTTCGTCAGGAGGCGTATTAATTCGTTCTTGAACTGCCAGAGCTATACGTCTTGCTGTATCATCATTTTCGAAATCGTTTCTAAGCGTAGCCGTGTTGTTTTTAAAATCTATACCGAAACCCCAAAGAAGATTTCTCAATTTTACGTAAGCTTGGGGACTACGTGATAGTTTTAACTGTGTTATGTATTTTTCAATTTGAAACATGAGCGCATTGCTCTGAGTCATGTTAGCCGGGGTATTGGACACTGCGGACAAAACACCGCCAAACGGTCTGGACAAGCTAGTGTTTTCTAAAAAAGCACCTTTTAAAGATGGAACTAGCGTTTCGTGCCGATCATACCCCTTTCCAAAATATCTTGCGTTATTCCATCGTCCACTAATTGTAGATAATTTGTTTTCAATAGGATCCCATGTTTGCAATTCTGGATTTACAGGTTTTGTATTTAAATATAAATTTAAGGCTTCGACTAAACGATCTTTATTGGGCGTATATATTGACAACCCCTCTCCCGCAAGAGATTCCATAGTCTTATTATGTAGGTCTATATACATTTGTCGGTAATACGGATCATTCGTGTAATGATAAATTCCAGCTATTCTCCTTAGTTCAGGCAATGCGCTATCTAATGCAGAATTTCCATAAGGTAAAATATGAGTATCGTTTGCCCACTCGGGTATAACGTGGGTTATAATTCCGTCATTATCTACACGTACTGCGTGTTTAGCTTTGGCAAGCTCCATATCAGCTTGCTCGTCGTTCTGATTTGGAACAACAGGCGCCTGACCCTGAACCTGAGCGGAAGGCGACGCCGGGACCTCCGGACTCTGGACCGGGGCGGCGGGCGCCTCCTGCCCCTGGACCTGCGCGCTGGGCGAAGCTTGGCTCTTGTACGCCGCCCACTGCTTATCTCGCAGATCGATAAACGCGTCGTGTGTTTTGAAGAGTTGATCCGTCGTGAGCCCGCTTCGCCCGCCTTGGGGCTTCGCGGACGGCGCCCCGTCCGGGAACACCGATACCGTCCTGAACGCCGGGCCCGAACTCGGGATGGTGAGAGCCGGCAGCGGGCCAACGGGCCTCTGGACGGGCGGAGCCGCCGGAGCGCCCACGTACACCGGGGGCGGGTACATCCGGTTTAGCTCCTCCGGAGTGAACCTGGTTCCCGAGAAGCTGGATCCTACGCGCATCAGCTCCCCGCTGGGGGAAGGATTCTTCTCAAAGGGCATTGCCATTTATCAGTACCCCGACCACGGACGGTCTCCGGACTCGTAGCGTCCGGTCTTGGAGTTAAAAAAGAGCCCCGTGTTGGCGTGTAGCGGCTCTTGGTAGGACGGTTGGTTCTGCATGACCCAGCCGGACGGCGAGGGCGCGACTGTTCCGGTCGCGGTAGGGAAGCTCGGATACTTCGTGCCCGTGGGGCCCACGAAGCCCGGCTGTTGCTGTTGCTGGAACGACACTCCGGGCGTGCCCGGCGCCTGGATCCCGGACGGTCCCAGCCCCTCGACCCTGGCCGCCATGGCCTGGGCGGCGGCGGCCTTTCGGTTGAGGTAGTCCATGTTAAGCGGCGCGATGTTCTGGTAACCCCCCAGCTCAGGGTTAAGCTTAATCATGCGCTGGAGGGCCCCGGCGTCGTTCGCCGCTTTGAAATTCGCGTCGTTAAAGGTTAAGGCGTCGGCGTTATGTACGAGAAAATCGCTTTGCGCCCTCCTCGTAGCGAGAGCGCCGGGACGCCCCTGGTACAGCTCTTCGGCCCCCATCATCTGGGCGAAGTTAGACAGCTGCCGCGACTCGTTCGTATTGAACTGGTACTCGTTCTGCCAGTTGTCGTAGAGCGCCTGGCGGTGGCCTTCTATGTACCCGGAGAAAATGTCCCCCGGAAGGAGGAAGAACATATCGGCCTCTCTAGCTGCCCGGAAGGGACGGGGCGCTGGCGGCGGAGTACACCATGCCCAGGTTGGAGTACGACACCTCGCGGGCGTCGCGGAGGTAGGTAAGGAATCCGATGGCCTGGCCCACGCCCTGGACGGCGGAGATCTGGCCCTGCTCGAGGATGGCGTCCCCGGCCCTCGCGGCCTGGGCGCTTATGGAGGTGAGATCCCTCCCGAGGTTTAAGATCACGAGCCTCCGGTTCCAGCGGTCGATGTCCCGGAGCTTGGTCACGTCCTCCTCGCTCCGGTAGCCCAAGTTCACCAAATCGTCTTCGTGGAGCGACTGCGCGACCGAACGGGCTTGGACGAGCGTCGGGTCGATGCACAAAGCGTAGGTCCTGGCCTGGCGCCTCCAGCGGTCGGTCCCGCCCAGGTCCCTCGCGCACTCCAGATAGATGGCCCTGATGCGGTCGTAGTCCGCGAACACCGCAGGGTCGTTCATCAACAGGTTGATGACGTACGCCTCCAGGGGCTTGAAGCGCGCGGCGAAACGGTCCCAGCGGTTCTGGGCCAAGTCGCCGTACCCCTTGGCTATCTGGTAACGGAGGTCGGCTATCCTGATAGCCTGGACGGTGTTTAGGATAATGAAGGCGTAGGCCATGTAGGAGAGCACGGTCTCGAACAGGGTCTTGCCCTTGCCCGTCACCTCGCTAGCCGCCCAGTGGCAGAAGCGCACTCCGACCTGGGCCCACTTCGGATCGACGGTGGCCCATTCGTTAGTGAGCTTGGTAGAGCCCTTGACTTTGACTTCATTGTCAACTGTTACCGGGGTGCCCATTGTCCGTCATCACGTCCATGAAGCGGGTCATCCGGCTGAAGCCTCCGAAGGCGCCCAGACCCTGGTTGTAGCGGACGGGGCGGCTCTCGGACACGTATCCGATGAGCTTGGTCAGCCCGCCCAAGCCCGTGGCCGCCATCGACCCCAGGCTCCCGTAGATGTTCGCGGCCAGCATCCCGTACTCCACGGAGACGGCGGCGATGTCGCGACCCCTCGAGAGGGCCCCCACGAAGCGCTTCCACAGCGCCTCGTTAAGCTTGTCAACCCTGTCGCGCTCGAAGCGGTAGCCCGCGGCGGCCCCGAAGGACACCGCCTCGGCCTCGACCTTGAGCGCCTCGTAGAAGATGCGGTTGCGGAGCCCGGTGTCGTAGGCGTTGGTGCATTTGACCGTCTTGTCAAGAACTCCCTTCATGACGAAACGGACCGTGGAACGGCCCCGGCCCATAGCCAAGTCGAAGTTCGGCGTGAAGTTCTTAAGCGCGTAGAGTTCGTCTAACTCCTTGTCCTCTAATGGGACGTAGGCGGCGTTGTACCAGTCCCTCCAGTACCTGGCGATGTTCAAGAGCATCTTGGCTATCTCGAACTGCTTGGACGAAATATAGGCGGACGCCGCCGCCTGGGCCGCGACCGCCGCCGCCGCCGCGATCTGCCAGATAAGCGAGATGCCGAGCTTGTCGCCGTCGTTCTCGCCGTTCAGCGGGACGCACTGGGTCTTGTCTGCGGCGAGCCCGGCGGCGGCGGACACTCCGGAAGCGGTTCCCGGAAGAAGGCTCACTTGGCCACCGTCCTGGCGGGCTCCTCGATGACCGTCCCGAAGCCCTCGAGAGCCGGCACCCCGTCCCCGAAGTCCGGGACGCTCACGCGGTCGACGGAGAAGTACTTGAGTATCGAACCCAGGTGGGCGAAGAGCCCGTCCCGGACCTCCTGGGTCTTGCCGTGCCAGACCTCCACCTTCAGGATGTTGGTCTTGTAGAAGAAGGGGCGGACGAGCCCGCCTATCAAGAAGCCCATGGCCTCCCCGCCCGCGTCCCTCGCGGCTATGATGACGAGTGTGCGTTGCATCCACATCTGGACGAAGTCCAGCATGGGGATGTCCCACTTATCGGCCTTGTAGTAGCTCTTGCCCCTGGCGTCCCAGAAATCCTGGCAGAGGGGGAAGAGCACTTCCTGGAGAAACCTCACGGCCTCTTCTGGGGTCTGCTTGGGCTCGACGTAATCGTAAGTAATCATCTTGATTCCCCGCGTTCCACGAACTCGGACACTCCCAGCTCCGCCGATTCGACGGCGCCTTGGCCCTTAAACTCAAGCCTGTACTTCAGATGGCGGCCCAGACGGCCCAGCCGGAACGGCTTGTCGCCTGAAACGAAGCGCGAATACTCCAGCCCCGGAACGGGGCACTTGAGCGTCATCGTGGTCCCGTCGGTCCTAACCCGCGCCGACGAGGGCGACGTCCTTCCCTCGAACTCCAAGTCCGCCGATTCCCAGTCGTAGTCCACCTTGCCCTTGCCCGCGTTGAACTGGCGGATTGACCCGCCCTCCAGCATCAAGAGTTCCCCGGACTCGGTCGTCCAGAGGTTGCGGGGCCTGGCGCTCAGGGTCGTCAAGATCCCCACATCCCCGTCGCCGTAGGTCTTGGGGTCGATCTCCAGGACCAGCGACTCCGCGTCGGTCACGCAGAATAGAAGCCCCTGCCAGAACGCGAGCCGGGCTGTGTCCGGACGAAGCTCCTTCCAAAGCTCTGAGGTGTACCAAAGCGCGGTCAGCACGTCGCAGGAGCCGTCCGACTTGATAAGGACCAGCCCGACGCTCGCGGAATAGACCATGCCGAAGGGGGTCATGACTGCGGAATTGGGCCGTCCGCATCCCAAGTCCGGATAGTGCGGCGTCACCTCGTGGACTTGGCGGCTCTGGAGGTTGTCGGAGCACGGGGGCAAACCTTCCACTACGTAGGCCCCGGCGGTCGTGGTCAGGAAGACCCTGGCCCCCGAGCGGGTAGAGGCGAAGCCGCGGGACCCTATGTCCCCCGACCCGCCCATGGTCCTCATGTTGACTATGTCGTAGGGGAAGGTCATCTCGTTTTCGACGGGCCAGTTCCAGGGCTGGAAGTTCTCCGAAAAGTAGAGCCTGTGGCCCTCTACCCCGCACAAAGTCCCGGTCCCCCCCAGACAGGAAATTTGCCGCAAGCCCGCCGGGGGCACCCGAACCGTCTCGGTCGACAGCGCCTCGTGAAGCTCCTTCAACATCAAGTCGTCGGTAAGCTCGCCGTCGCGGGAGCTTATGATATAGACCAGGAGCCAAGCGCTTCCGGGGGCTTGCATGTCCTCCAATGTCTTGCGGACGCCAGTGGCCGAGCGCCAGACGGCTATGGCCTCCACGCCCCAACCGTCCGGCGGGGGGCTCATGCCGTAGACCCGGACCGGGTCCCCGTCCCTCACGGTGAGCTGGACGGAGGCCGGGGAGGGCGCGGACATTTCCCCGAAACGGTTGATATAGGTATAAACGTAGGACCGCGCGTCGGAGTCCTCGCCCAGAATCTCCGGGCCCTGGACGAGCGGCGGGCGGCGCGGGGCGGGGACGCCCAGGTAGAAATACTCGAGCGGCATCGAGCAGACGTCGGCCACCTCGGGGCGCTCGGAGCGGCCCGTCACGTACAGCCTCCCGTAGTCGGGCAGATACTCGGTAGCTTCGACGCAGGTATTCCAGAACTCCCACTCCCCGTTGCGCAGGAGAATCGCGCTCAAGACGTCCGGCCCCGGCTCGGCGAGCTTCCGGGCGCTCCGCCACGCTTTGATGCTCCCCGAGCGCAAATCCACGTCGCGGGCCGTCATAGCCATCCCCGGCCCCTTCAAGTGCTTGGGCACCCTCGGGGCCAGTCCGGTGAAGAGGTTAATCAGCGGCATCGGGTAACGTCCAGGAGCCCTACGGCGGAGACGGGCACCGGGGCCGGGACGGTCAGCGTCAGGCGGTGCACGTCGCCCGCGACCTGAGTAAGCGTACGCGCTTCGATTCCCACGGCCCTGCCGGAGTCGTAACGGATAAAGGCCTGGAGGGATATGCCGTTTAACTTGACCGTGACGCCGGCCACGAGCGGTCCCAGGCCCCAGGCGTTTAAGGTGTTGAAACCCAAATCGCCCGAATAGCTGACGCGGAGGTAACCCGGATAGAAGATCCCGAAGTCGTAGTCGTAGACGTCCCAGCCCCCGGCTATCACGGTCGACAGGCTGTCCAGCTCGTCTATCAGAGCCTCGCGGAAGTCGGTCACCCGACCGTACATATCGACGGCTATCTCCTGTCGCCCCGTCGCAATCGTCTGCTCCGCGCCGAACTGCACGGGCAAGCTCAAAAGCACTCCCCCGTTGTTGTCCAGCTTCGTCAAAGCATCCGCATTGACTTCCAGGGCCGTTACCCCGCCCGTAGGCGGAGCGGCGTCGGAGCCGCCCACGGCGTGGCCGTAGGCGTCGAACTCTATGCCGTTTATGGTGGTGTTGGCCCCGGCGGAGGGCTTGTGGCTTATGACGCCGGCCGGAGTCACGTCCAGGATGTCCGGGGACCCGGATACTACGGTCGGGGCGGCGCCCCCGCCGGACGTCGCCCCGACCACCCGCAGGGGGCTCGCGGCGTTCCCGTAGCCGGCCAAGCGCACGTCGCCCACAGCAGACGTCACGATCTTCGTTACGAGCTTGCCCTCGGCGTCCAGGGCGCTCAGGTTGTCCGGGTCGTCCGAAAGCGCGACCTCCCCCTCGCAACCGTCGCAGGGCTCGGGCCCCGGCGGGCAGGGGGGCGGCGTGTAGGCCGGGACCTTCTCGGGGAGGAGCTTTACGACCTTCCCGCCCTTGACCACGAAGCGTCCGTAGACGCCGTCGGGGTACTCGCGCGGGTCGTAGCTCAGGCACTTGCCGTCGAAACGCAAGGTGCCCCCGAAGGGGATCTCCACCTTGGTCGGCGGGCACGATCCCCGCTTGGGGCGCTCGCGGGGCCAGCACTCCCGCTCGGGGCGCCCGCTCACAGGACCCTCGGCATGTTCAAGCGCAATACGCCTCTTTGGAAACCCGTCATGCATTCCACCTTGGCCTGTTGGACCCCGTGCCTGAAGTCGGTCAAAAGCTCCGCTGAGAGCTTCTTGTCGCTCCAGGGCTTGCCGGAGGCTTCGTGGATGTAGCCTCTGGCCCCGGTGAGCAACAGCTCGTACCACCTGTCGGACAGGACCGCCGGGATCTCGCACGCGGTCCGCGACGGGGACACGGAGAATTCGGCCTCGTAATCGCCCTGGAAGTCGGCCTTGAGGTACAGCTCGTCCGGCGGCGCGAACCAGGACACCGGACCGGGCAGGATGACGTTCGGCTCGGCCAGCGCCCGTATCACGTTGTGGCGCTGGCAGGGGGTAACGCACTTGACGCTCAAGAGCGCTACCAGCTCGGCTTCGTCGGCGGGTTCCAGCGCGTAGTTCACGACGTTGGGGCACGTCCTTATATGGGCTTTCTGCGAGACCAGATCCCCGTTGCGGCACATGTAGATTGCCGCCCGGCGGATGTAGTGGGAGAGCGCGTCCAGCGAAAGGTCTAAGAACTCGTAGCCCAGATCGTCCGTCAAGTCTTCCAGCGGGACCTTCGCGTAGGGTTCCATGGGGTTCATCCGCCGCGCCTCCCTCTCTTCTCGTCCGGCGGCGGGACGCCCAAGAGCTTCCAAAATTCCTCTTCGTGCTCTTTGGCGGACACCAGGACGGCCGGGTTGTTTTCGGAGTCGGTCATCTTGGCCTGGAACAGGCACCACTGGACCACGGCGGGGACCAGCGCCTCGTCTATGACCGTCTCGTCCGTGAACTTAGTCGGCCTCACCGGGCACCTGACGGACAGCCAGGCCCGCTGGCCGGGCGGGAGTTCCGGCGCCACGCGGACTCCCTTCCCGTCCTTGGCTATCGCGAACTCCCGCATCCTGTAGGGATTGGGGGCCGGACAGGCCCTCCCCGTCCAACGCACGGCGGCGGCGTCCGAGCAGGGCCTGAGCCTCCGGAGGAGGTGGCCCCCCTCGGAGCACTCGCCCTGGACCCCGTCGTAGGCAAGGCTGTCGCAGGGATCTACCGGGGAGTATCCGGCGCAAGCCGCGAGCTCTATAACCGCCTCCCGCATGAAGCACTCCGGCTTGTGGTCGAAGAGGACCCTTACGGCGTCTTCGACGTAGAGCCGGAGCTGGCGCTTCGGCCAGGCGGTGTGCTCGTGCCCCGGCGCGGCGTCGTTTAAATCCAACGCCAGACGGCTGAGGACGGCGCCGACGGCGGCCACTAAAACCCCTGCGGCACTCCGAAGAGCACGCCCTGGAGGGGCTGGGCCTTGGAGTAGTGCTCGAGGTTCACGGGCTCGGCCTTCGGCGCTCCGGGGGGCACCACCCTCGGCGGGAGGGCCTTGGGGTTCGCCGCGAGGTAGCGCCGTCTGGCGGCCTCGTCGTAATACTCCGGGAAGCGCCCCTCCCAGGTGGCGGGGTCGGTGTTCCCGGACTCGTCGCAGTTCATGAACGCCTCGGGCCTGCGGGCGAACGCGTCGTTCCACATGAAGATCTGCTTCGTGGTCCTGCTCATGACCCTTGGCGACGGCGGGAGCGGCGGGTAGACGTTCTTGGCCCGCATGGCCCGCAGATCGTCCAGGAGCCCCCGGTTGACGGGGTCCGCAGTGGAGAAGACGTCCAGCGGCGGAGCGTTCATTTCTTCTTCCCTCCCTTAGCGGGGCTCTTGGCCCCGCCGGATCCGGTGATTGCGGGCTTGCCGCTGGTCTGCATCTTGTCGGTCGGCTTGCCCTTCAGGCCCCCGATGGGCCCGGTGGAACCCTTGCGGGCGCGGTTGCCCAAAACGCGGTCGGTGTAGCTCATGGTATTCTCCTTACACGGAAGAGGGGCACTCGTACCCGTCTATCCTGGTCGTGAGGAAGACGGCCCCCGGCATCCTGTCGAGGGTCATGTTGGCGGTTATCGCCTCGATTTTAAGGCCCAGGATGAGCCCGCCGCCCTGGAACCATTCGGTCCTGGTCTTGCCGGGGGGCACGATGAGGGCGGGCTTAACGTACAGCGGCTGGACGTAGCCGCCCACGTCCTGGTTCAGCCAAATGACTGTCGAGGACTTCACGGCGAGCGATATCCCGGTCCCCGACTGCGCGGCGGCGGCGGCGGCTATCTCGGTCGAGGGGGTCACGCCGAACTGGGTCGGGTCCGTCGCGCTCTCCTGAATCCACTGCCCGGCGATGGCGACGGTCGTCCCGGCCAACAGCGGGTCCTCGATGACCACGTCCAGCCTGATGCTCTCGATGTAGTGGTTGCACGGGACCACGAGCATCTGGAGCACGTCCCCCACGCCGGGGTTGAAGGCGCGGATGTTCACCTGCTGCCAGGTGGTCAAGTGCGGGATAAGCGGGTAGCCCGCCGCGAAGGTGCCCTTGCCGCCCATCTCGGCCTCGTAGTGGGCGTCGAAGGGCGGCGCGTCGGCCTTGCCGAGGTGGCCGAAGGGCGGCCCGTACAGGACCGGGGTGTTCTTGTTCCAAAGGTACTGAATTTCGGGCGTGCCGCCCTTGTAGAGTACGACGTCGGCCATAGCGGATTCTCCTTATGGGGCGGTCGGGTCGAAGTACCAGTAGCCGAGGGCGAGGTACTCGGGGTAGAGCATGGCGCCTCCCCAGACGGCGAGCATCTGGTAGATGGTGGACCAGGAGTCGATGCCCTCGACCACGCGGGAGCGGACAATCTCGGAGGCGTACGCGAAGGCGCTGCTGTGCCCGGCGAGCACGTAGTAGCAGGGGCCCATGGTGTCCATGCTGACGAGCAGGTGCCCGGTCTCGTAGATGTTGAAGCCCACGAGCTTGCCGCTCCAGGCCCCGTCTATCGCCATGCTCCCGCCCGAGCCGCCGATCCACGCGTGGTTGGCGACGTTGGACTCGATGATGACGTTGTTGATGATGGGCGGGACCAGGATGAAGGTGTCGTTGCGGACGAAGGCCAGCCGCTCGTCCAGGACCAGCCGGAGATTCTGCATCTCCTGGAGGAGGGTGGAACGGGTGATGACCCTCGGGCTGCCCACGTCGCCCAAGGGGATGTTCCCGTGGATCCCGGCGTTGTTCCCCCGGTTGTTCGGGTCGACCTCGGCGACCATGGCGGTGAAGACCCACTCGCGCTGTTCGGCCACGAAGGCCTCGTAGCATCCCTCCAGGATCTTCTCCTCGAACTGGGCCCAGTTCTCGCACGCGTAGTGGATGGTGAGCTGGTCGAACTTCAAGGACTGGTAGGCGGCGTAGCAGATGGAGAGCGAAATGGCGGTAGTGGACACCGAGCTGTTGACCATCTGCTGGTTGATCTGGTAGGGCCTCCAGGGAGCGACCTCCGGGGCCTTGATGATCTGGACGGTCTGGGAGCAGTCGGTTATCCGCTCCGTGATGTCGGAGTTGGTGATCTCCCGGAGGAAGTCCCGCTCGTAGACCTTCGACATAATCTTGTCGTGGTACTTCGGGTGGGAGAACGGCAGGGCCCCAAAGCCCGCGTACCCTCCGGTATCCTGCATTAAAACGGACATGCGTTAAACCTCGCTTGCAAGGCCCGGCTTACGGGGCCGGCGCCTTGCCTCGGTCGCGGTATGCTTGCCGCGACATCTTGCCTGTGCGCCTCAAATCGAGGATACGTGACTCTTCCTCGATGTCCGGCGCCTTGACGTCGCCCGCGTAGGTGGGGACCCCGCCGGACGCGGGGGCCACCTGGACTACGTCGTCAATCTTGGGTAGCGTTTCTTTGAACCGCTTCGCGATCTCCACGGTCGATCCGGACTTCCCGAGCTTCAGGTCGGACGCCATGACCTGCTGGCGCGTGGTGGGGGAGCCTTCGATTATGGGCATCGAAATGTAGGCCTGGAAAGCGGAGTCGGACATAAGGGCCGTGAACTCCGGAACCTCGGCCAGGATCTCCCGGTCCAAACGGGCCTGGGTCGAACGGGCCTCGTTCTCGTAGCTCCCCTTGAGAAACTGGCTCACCTGCTCGTTCGCGAACGCCTGGCGCTTCTCCAGCTCCTCCAAACGCGGGCCCTGCTTGCTCTCGGCCGCCGCCACGGCGGCCTCGACCACGACCCGCAAGTCCTTCTTGGTCACGACGTCCAGGGTTTCCTCGGAAATCTTTTCGACTATCGAATCGATGTCCCGCTTGCGGGCGGCCTCGTTTAGCTGGTTCCGGGTCTTCGCCAGCTCCTCCTGGCTTCGCTTGCTGTGGAAGGCGTCCGCCTCGGCCCGGATCCTCAGATCGTCCGCGTGTTTGCGCGACTCCTCCAGCTCCAGGCGGATCCTCGCCAGCTCCGCCTGGGCGGCGGCGAGCTCCGCCGGGTTCTGGGCCGGGGGAGGCGGCGGCGTCGGGGCCGGGGGCGGCGCGAAGGGCGGCAGGGGGTCGGCCGCCGGGGGCGCGACCGGAGCCGGAGCCGGGGGCGCGACCGGAGCCGGAGCCACGCTTACGTCGCGGACGTGTATCTCGGGAGCCGGGGGCTGGAGCGCCCCTGCGGCGTCGTCGGCCTTCTCCCTTTTGTCTATTGCTTCCTGCGCCCAGTTCCTCGTCCGTGCCATGAGTTACTCCTTGGGTATCGGTAGGGTCGTTATTTCAGTCAAAACGTCTAATAACTTCTGATAGGCGTCGCATTGCCCGTAGGCCCGCAGGGCCCCGGCCGCCTTCTCGGGGTGGAAGAGGGCCTGAACCGCCAGACTGTCGCGGTTGGCCCGGCTCGACTCCAGCGCCTGTCGCAACCAGGCCCTCAGCATGTCTATGCCCAGGGGGAACTGGAGGAGGCACTTCAGGGCGTCAGCGTTTAACATTGCGCAGTCCCATTATCCTGTCCCGCGACGTCGCGGTCGCGGGGAAGCGGGGCTGTTTGGCGCCCGTCGCCCTGGCCGGGGCGGGCGCGACCTTTCCCGCCATGGACGGGGCGCGGACCACCTGGGGCTGGAGTTGCCCGGAGGGCTTGCGGCATGAAGGACAAGCCATTTCAGTTCCCCTTCGCCTTAGCCGCCGCCTGTCCGGCGAGGCCCATAATCTGCTCGTAGCCCTTCAAGTGGGTACGCTTGAAGCGCTTGTCGTCCTCCTCGCATCTCGCGCGGGACTCCTCGCGCTCTTTCTCGGCCTCGGCCCAGGTCTCGGGCTGTTTCCATTCGACGAAAAGCGATTTCGCTTTCATTTCAGACTCCGTACATGGGGACCAGGTAGTTCGCGCCGTTCACGGCCACGGGCAGGAAGCCCGTCGGGGCCCCCATGAGCGCCGTCCGCGCCCCGAAGACGTCCGCCGGGAGGGTGACCCCGGCGGCCTTTGCCGGGGCGGCGCCGGAAACGCCGGGCTTGATGAAGTCCAGATCCGCCAGCTTGCCGTCTATCATCGGGCCGACGTACTCGTTTATGATCTTCAACGCCTCGGCCAGGATGAGGGCGATAATCTGGGACTTGGACAGGAGCTGGGTGCCGGGGGAGAGCGGGTTGCCGTCGTCGTTGGTGAATACCCCCGCCACCTTGGCCGGGTCGGTGGCGACGTTTATGGCCTCCGTCATCTCGCCGCAGGTGGGCACGCTCACGCCGGGGGCCAGCGGGACGCCGTCGCAGTTGGAAAGCCCGGCCAAGATCTTCGCGGGGTCGAACTTGCAAGCCAAGGCCGCCTGGAACTCTTCGCAGGTGACCAGCTTCGTGCCGGGGACCAGAGGCAAATCCTCGCAGCTCCTCAAGGCTTGCAGGACGTTCTCGGGAATGGACGCGTTGGCTATGGCCTCCGTCAGCTCGCCGCAGGTGGGCACCTGGTCGCCGGGCTTCAAGGGGACTCCCGCGCAATTAGCGAGTTCGGCGAGTATGCCCCCCGCCGTGGGGTAGGGCTCCAGGTAGGGCTGGACGTCCGACCCGAGCTTGGCCAAGGTGGCCGCGTCCGCCGCGATGCCCCCGGTAACCGCGGGCGAAGCCAAATTGGAATTGACTATGTAGGCGTCGGTCAGGGTGGGGTTCTTCAGGACGGCGCCGTCCACGAATGTTACAGGTCCGCAGGGCATGTCACTCTCCGAAGTACAGGCGCGAGGGGCGCGACGGCCACTCCGAGCGCGGGTGCGCCAGCATGTAAACGGACACCGTCCCGGCGGCGTCCGGATCGTTTAAGACCAGCCTGTACACGCCGGGAAGGTCCAGCAAACGGTAGTTGTCGCAAGCCGAGATCGACCACGGGCAACCGCCCGCGATAACGGGTATCTCGGTCAGTATCTCGGCCTTGCGGCCCGCGACGTCCGGAAGCGGCCCGCAGGGAGCGCCGTCCGTATCCGGCATCTCGAAATTCTTGTAGAGGATTTTCCTGAGGCAAGCCGCCTGGTACACCGTCGGTTTGCCGAGGTCGGGCCGCACAGGGTGATCGGCGAAGTTCACGGCTATGAATTCGGCCATCCAGCCCTGGGTCAGGCAGAAGGGGGCGCTCGCCTGTTCCCCCGGCAGGGAGTTCGAGTCGAATATAGGATGCGGGATAACGTAGCCCTGGGCCATCAGCTCACCACCAGTCCGCCAATCGGGCAGTCGGAGAGTCTCCAGGAGACAGCCTCCATGACCATGCCGGGGTTGCGGCCGAGCATGTCGTCGTTGCCCAGTTCAAAGATGTAGTTGCCGGGGAGCGTTATGATTTTCTGCGGGCGCACGGGGGTGAAGATCCAGCGGTCCGTGCCTCCCAAAGCCATCTTCTTCCAGAACATGGTGGCGGGGTTGCCCTCGGTGTCCCGGCCCTTTATCACCCAGTTCGTGAAAATCTTGGAATTCGACGGCATGTTATGGACGGTGAACAGGTACGCCATGCCGGGGACTATGATGACGTTCTTGGAGAACTTGGTGTCCAGCGGGGTCTCGGGCTGAAAAAGGAGGAGCCTCGCGAGTTCGCTGCCCCGCGACGTCTGCGGCTGTCCGCACGCGTTTACCACTTCATGACCCGTAACAATATGCATGACAACCCCGCTCCAAAAACGAAGCCCGCCAAGAGCCCGCGCAACGCGGCGCAACAGGGGCACTTGAGGTAGAAGGCGTGATAGAAGGCGTTAAACAGGCGGCTCTCGGGCTTGGGGGATCCGTCCGCGAACTCCGGCTTGCAGAAGTTCCAGCGGACGTAGAAGGCCCAGAGCCGCCGGGACGAGAGCTTTAGGACGCCCTCGAAAACTTCCATGGGATCCCGCATCAGTCCGGAATCTCCGGGAGCTGGCCGACGGCGGCAAGGCCAGTCAGCTCGTCGAAGAGCGCCTTGGCCAGCCGCTTGTAGGCGGCCCACAGGTACTCGTTACGGACGGGCTCGACTATGACCGGGTCGTCGTAGAAGACCCGTTTCAGCCCCGACCCCCCGGCGGCGCCGTCGCGGGTGAAGTGCATGTAGCCGTAGTTTTCGATCTTCACCTCGAAGCTCCCGTCCGGAAGCACGGTGGACACCTTGCCGTATCCCTTGCCGAGGACGAAGGCTTTGTCTCCTTTGTCGAAATTCATAATCGCTCCTTAAACGACGTCCGGGAACGGGGGCAGCCCGTCCGGACCGACAGGGGGAATTGGGGGCGCCGTCGGGACCGGGCCCGGCGGAAGCATGGGCGCCCCGGAGGGGGCGGGAACGGTGCCGGGGGGCATGCTCATGGCGAGCGGGTCGGGGATCCCGGCCATGATGGCCTGAGCCAGTTCGGGGGGCAGGTTGCCCGG
>JAIRZX010000578.1 GCA_031267005.1 Deltaproteobacteria bacterium | reverse complement strand
CGCCTCGCGCTGCGCCTTCAGGTCGATGAACGGAAGCGTGTCCATGGACTCTCCTTGAAGTTAGGGGTTCCAGGGCCGCCCCCGGACGGGGCCGAGGCCCCGGGGACGCCGACCGGCCGCGCGAGCCGCTGAAGGCCGCGCTCGAAAATCCGGGCTCCGGACGCCGTCGACGCGGAAAGCCGCGCCGCAACAACCGGCTTCCTTACTCCCTCGCCGCGGAAGGCCGCGCCGCCAAAGCCGGGCCCTGGAAGCAAGCGTCCCGAAAACCGGGGCGCCAAAGTCGGAGTTGCGGAAGTCCGCGCCGCCAAAGCCGACGTTGCGGAAGTCCGCGCCGCCAAAGCCGGAGTTGCGGAAGTCCGTGCCGCCAAAGCCGGCGTTGCGGAAGTCCGCGCCGCAAAGCCGGCGTTGCGGAGGGCCGCGCCGCCAAAGCCGACGTTCCGAAAGTCGGCCCCGTTCAGGGGCCGAATGCCCTGCGGATCGCCATTGCAAAACAAACGCCAAGGGTCCGGGCAAAAAGCTCCAGGCCGGACTGGAGCCGGCCGCCAGGAAGGCGGGCAAGCGGGCTCGCGGGCCGTCCGCCAGACAGGACGGGCGCGGACGCGCTTGTAGCCCGACGCGGACGGAACCTCACCCGGGTTCCGTCGGGAGCGGGCCAGGAGAAGCGCAATCCCAAGCGGGAAGGCCTAAGGGCATATGCCGGAACCGTGCCGCCACGGCCCCCGGGCAAGGCAAGGGCACAGCAAATGGCAAGAAAAGGAAAGCCGGGAAAAGCCAGGAAATGCGGGGGAAACTGAAAAGGGAAAGTGAAGCGGCGCGGGGGCATCCGAAAAAAGGCTTGAAGAGGAAAAACGCGGGCCTTGGCGGACCGGGGAGGAAAAGCCGACGAAGGCTTGCCCGCCAAGGCGCGAGGCGACGCGCCCGGAAAACGCCGAGCTCCTGAATCCAGCAGGGCCGGAAGCGAAGCGGGCCGGAAACCGGAACTCCCGGAAGCCGGAAAGGCCGGGAAGCGGCGGGTGGCGTAACGTCGGCCTTCCGCTACTGCTCCGGCTTGAGCTTCCCGTCTTTCTCGGCGTACTTTAGCCCGCAGGCGGGGCAGGCCAGATCATCCGGTAGCTTCACGCCGCAGCGGCAAACCCAGCCAGCTCGGCGGGCGGGATTGCCCATGACGAGCGCGTAGGCGGGCACGTCGCCGGTCACCACGCTCCCGGCGGCTACGAAGCAGTACTCGCCTAAGGTGTGGCCGCAGACGACGGTGGCGTTGGCGCCGACGGTGGCCCCGCGCTTCACCAAGGTCTTTCGGGACTCACCCATCCTCTTCACGAAGGCCCTGGGGTTGTTCACGTTGGTGAACACCATGCTCGGCCCGCAGAATACCTCGTCTTCCAGTTCGACCCCCTCGTAGACAGACACGTTGTTCTGGATCTTGCAGCGGGAGCCGATCTTTGCGCGGGGCCCTATGACCACGTTTTGGCCGACGTTGCAGTGGTCGCCCAAAACCGAGCCCTCCATCACGTGGGAGAAGTGCCATATCTTGGTGCCCGTGCCTATTACGGCGTCCGAGTCCACGGCCGCCGTGGAATGCACGAAGCTCCCGTCCCTGGAGTCTGCGGGCTCGGGGATCTGGGGGCTCCCCTCGCGGAAGGCCCGGTCCATGGCCGTTAGCACCGACAGCACGGTCAGCGCCTCGGTGGCGTTGGAATCCTCGGGCTCCACGCGGGAGCTTATGGCGTTCAAAAAGGCCTGGCACTGCTCCTTCAGGGGCTCTATCTGGGTGAGCGGCACCTTCACGGGCGCGGCCCGCTCGCTGTCGGGCTGAAGCCCGCGCCAGGTGATGCGGTGGGGGTAGATTACGAGCTTGTCGTCCCAGGGGGCCAGATCGTCGAAGACCGCCATCTTGTCCAGGCCCACCACCGCCATGCGGCACTCCTTGAACGGGTTGAGCCAGCTCACCGAGATATGGGCCGTGACCCCGGCCGGGAACAGGAGGTCCGCCTCGGCCATGTCCTCGATCCCTTCGGTCAGGTACGCCCCCCCGGAGCACTTGACGGTAAGGGGGGCAGTGCCCAGGAGGTTGGTGATGAGGCTTATGTCGTGGGGGGCCAAGGACCACAGCGCGTTCTCCTCGGCGCGCAGGCGCCCCAGGTTGAGCCTCCTGGACCAGATGTGGCACACCCTCCCGAACTCCCCCTGGCGGATGAGCCCCTTCAGGTGGGTTATCGCGGGATGGCGGTTCAGAAGGTGGTCCACCATCAGGATGAGCCCACGGCTCCGGGCCAGCCCGACCATGGCGCGCCCGTCCTCCATCGAAAGGGCCATGGGCTTCTCCACCATGACGTCCCTGCCGGAATTGAGGACCCTTATGGCGCCCTCGGCGTGGTCCGGGGCCGGGGTGGCCATGACCACCGCCCTCACGTCCGGATCCTGCAGGATCTCGTCCAGGGACGAGACGCCGATTACGCCGGGGTACTCGGGGAGGATCTTTTTCAGGGTCTCCGGGTTGGAGTCGGCGACAGTCTTGAGGCATCCGAGGCTGTAGAAGTTGCGCACCAGGTTTTGGCCCCAGTATCCGGCGCCGAGGACGGCGACTTTGGGGAGGTCCCTTCGGAGAATCATAGTGGTATTCAGGGCCCGGGTTGATGTTCGTGGTGGGGGCGGGGGCG
>JAIRZX010000467.1 GCA_031267005.1 Deltaproteobacteria bacterium | reverse complement strand
CAGGGGCTCATGATGATCTCCATGTCCATGATTCCTCGGAGCTTCAAAGCTTCGGCCGCGGCGAGGGCGTGGCGGCGGAAGCCGCGCTCGTCCTCCGGCCCGAGATCGGCGGGGGCGGTCACCCGCCTGCAGTCGAACCGCCCGTCCATCTCCAGGAAGGTTACCGGCCAGGAGAGGTAGTCCCCGGGGCGGCCGGTCACCTCGACCGAGTACGAGGGGCCCGGGCAGTACTCCTCGATGACTCCGCCCGCCCCCGAGGCCAGCGCTTCCGCCAGCTCCCCGGTGGTCCTTAAGATCCTGACTCCCTTGGACCCGCTCTGGTCGGCGGGCTTCGACACCAGCGGGAGCCCGGCTTCGGGCGGGGAAAGGGGGCAGGGGATCCCGCACTCCGCGAAAAGCTCCTTGGAGAGGAGTTTGTCCCGGGTCAGCCTGAACGAGTCGCAGTCGAAGTGCGCGGGCGTCGCGGGCGCGGAGTGCGCCCCTTTTCCGAACAAGGCATCCAGCGTCCCCAGATCCTCCAGGCAGGGGAGCACGAAATCAGCACCCTTGAAGGCCCTGTCAAGGTCCCCGGCAGTCCTTACCTCGGTTCTGACGAAGCGCCCCGCCAGCCTCGAGGCGGGGGGGGCCGGCCTCGCGTCCGCCACCACGGTGTCCCATCCTTCCATCCTGGCCAGGAACGCGGCTTCCAGCCCCTGGAGGCCGCCGCCCAGAATCCCGAGGGTAAAGCCCATTTTGATTCTCCTTGATTGTTGGGGGCTTGGCCAGGATCCTCCCCCGGCCGGGGGCGGCTGGTCGCCTCCGGCAGCCGCGGGCGAAAGGCTCGGGCTTCCGTCTGCCCCGCGTCCGCTATCCGACCCGGAGCGTCGGAGCGGAGCGGCGGCCCGGAGCGGCGGGGCGGCCGAGGGCCGCTGAATTCCTGGAAACCCCATCTCCCGGTACCGGCGGGCCGGTTTTTTGGCGGCCCCGCCGGGACGCGGGCTTTAAGCTTCCACCGCGAACGCCGTCTTTAATCGTCCCCCCCCCCCGCCGCCCGCTTCAAGCGGCGCGCGGGAGCGCGGGTTTCAGAGTAGGTTTCCGGGAACGCCCCGCCGCCGGAAACCAGTCCGGGGCTTCTCTTTTCGGGCCGGCCCCGCCGAAGGCGCGGCGGGCGGCGTTTCCCGCCCGCCGCTTCGGGGTTCAGGCGGAAGCGCCCTTCATGAGCCCCGCGTAAAGGAGGTATTCGTCCGTCGTCCCTAAGGATAGCCCAAGCCCGGAAATGACCGGGAGGGCCGACGCCAGGCTGCGCCCCCGGTTCTGGATGTCCAGACTGCCCTGTGCTACCCCGGCCAAGCCCATGTCGGCTGGCACGAGCGAGGTGACGACGTTCGCGCCGCTCGCGAGCCTAGGGGCCAGCCCGGCAATCCCCTCCACGTCCAGGGAGGCGGGGATCAAGGCGTCGGGGAAGGAGAGCCTCAAGGCGGCTATCATGAGGAGCTCGCGCTCGCGGGCGAGCCCGCTGACGGGGTCTTCCAGGAACGGCCCTGGCCCCTCGCGTACGGGCGGCACGAACGCCATCGCCCGCAACTGGGCGGCTCCGAGCGTCCTCATGGCCGTTATCGAAAGGGCCAGATCCCGCACGGTCTCCCCGACGCCGCAAAGCACGCCCTCCTCGACCAGGAGCCCTGCGCGCTTGGCCTTGAATTTCGCCTCCCAGCGGGCCCGGTAGTCCTGGCCCGACCGCAGGCGTGAGAAAAGCCGCGGGCTGTGGGTCTCCTGGTAGCAGGCGTAGAAGAGGGCGCCCGCTTCGGCGAACAGGCGGAGCGCCCTGCCCGAGACGAGCCCCGGGGAGATCATCACCGGGAGGCCGGTCTTCCTTTTCACGTCCCTTATCAGATCTGCCAGGGAGGCGGCGTAGCTGGGGCTGTCGGTCTCGGTGTCCTCGCCGGTCGTGAGATCGATAAGCGAAACCCCGTCACCGGCGAGCGCCAGGGAAGCCGAGACGATCTCCTCGGGGGTCTTGCGGTAACGCGGCTCGGCGCCGTTGGAGCTGCGCCAGGCGCAGAAGCGGCAGTCGTTGCGGCAGAATGTCGAGAGGTACAAAAACCCGTAGGCGAAGACCCTGTCCCCCCAAACGCGCCCGCGGGCTTCCCTGGCGGCGGCGAAGAGAGCCTCGCGCTCCCCTCCGTCCGCCGGTTTGAGGAGACGGCAGGTCTCGCCCAGATCCAGCGGGAGGCGGGCCAGTGCCTTCCCGAGGAGGGAGGCGTAGCCCGAAGCCCGGCGCCGGGGCTGGCGGGGGGCCGGCGGGAAGGGGGCCCGCGCGGGGGCGGGGGCTGCCGCGTCGCTTGCTTGGCCGTTCATAGGGCCTCCTTTCCGGCGCGGACGTCAGACTGGCCGGGCAGCACTGCCCCGTGGCCGCGGCTGAAGACGGTGCCGCCGTACTTCTCGATCTTCCACTCCGGCACTCCGCAGGCCCGGCAGGGCTCGGCGTAGTTCTTGTTGCGGAGCCAGCGCGCCGCGCGGCTCCTCCGGGAGTTCGTGACCTTGAAGCTGTGCCCGCAGTGGGTGGTGAGCACCGCGGTGTCGCCCTTCACCTCCACGCTTTTGAGCCCGTGCAGGGCCCCGGACCGCGACGGCCAGAGCTTCATTTTCATCAGGAGCGAAAACAGGTCGTTTTTCTTCCTGTAGTATCTCTTCGCCGTCGGTTTCAGGTTGGCGTTCTCGACCATTCTGCCGCCTCCTCGGCCCCTCGATCGGGGAGCGGGCGAGCTGGGGAGGGCCCTTGCCCACCCTCAAAGGGCCTGCGCGGCCCTCACGGGGGCCTGCACGGCCCCGCTGACTCTCGCGACGGAGCCTTGAGGGCATCCGCCAGGGCGGGTTCTCGGGTACGTGCGTTGTGGCTTGAAGCGGCCCCGAGCCGCAAGGGCTCGCGCCCGGGGCCTCCGGTTTTGGTTCCGGGGCCTAAGATGGCGGAGGACCCGGGTGTCCCGCCCGGCTGCGCGGATTTAGAGTCCGCGTGATCCGTACGATCCGTCCTCCGTAATAAATCGAAGCGTCGGCGCTCTGCGTGAAATCAAAGCGCAACACCCCGCGGTAAATCAAAGCGTCCTTCCCCCGCAAGCTATGAAAGAGTCACCGGAAACCCTCGGGGGCAATTATGGAGAAGTCCATGGCGGGCCGCCAGGGCGGAAAACCCGGTCCGTTCTTGCCGAAAGCTTCGTCCGCCGCAGGCGGCGCGGCCCGCGACGGGCCGGGTGCCGCCCCCTAACGTCCTCTCGTCCTCACGCCCTCGCCACGAGCCCGGCGAGCATGGCCGCCGCGCCGCTTGCCAGCGGATCGTGCCAGAGCCGACCCGCCGCCCCCCCGGAAAGCCATTCTGCGGGCCAGGCGAGGGGCACTCCCGGCGCCGCGACCTTCGGGACGCCGCACTCGAGCATCGCCGACAGGACCGGGGGGGAGACGACGTCTGCAGACGGCACCGCCTCGAAGATGAGAGTAGCTCCCTTGCGGAACTCGTCCGCGAGCCCGGAATCGTCCTTCACTATCCGGGCCACCGGCACCCGGTCTATGGCCAGCTTCACGCGGAACGGGTCCGTGTCGCGGAGAAAGGGTATGCCGCCAAGCGACGCTATCCTTTCGGCGGCCAGCGTCCCCACCTTGCCAAGGCCTATGACGAGCACCTTCGCGCCGCACAGCGTGCCGCCGTTCATGATCTCCAAAGCCGCCACGAAGGCCCTGGCGGTGGCCGGGTCGTTGTGCACAGTCCTGCCCGACGCGGCGTCGCGGGCAACGAAGTCGTCGTCGTCCGAGTGCATGATGACGTCGGCGCCCCACTCGCAGGCCTCGGCGAGCCCCAGGTGGTCGGGCCGGGCCATGACCCTGGAGACGAGCCCGAGCCGCTCGCCGGTGGCGGCCAGCGCGGCCGCGAAGCCGGGGATCTCGCCCCCGCCGGAGGTCATGGTGACCGCGGCGAGCTTTAAGCCGTTAAGGCCGCGGCGGGCGTCCTCCGGCTCCAGGCCCCAGGCCCTCGCCGCGAGTTCGAAGACGTCGGTCCCGAGCGACTCCATGATGGCGCCGTCGAAGGCCTTCAGATCGTAAAGCCAGCCTATGTCCCCTCCTGTCAGACGCGTCACGCCCTCTCCTCCTTTCCCGGCACGTTCAGCCTCCAGCCGCCCAGGTAGCTCAGGGTCGAGCCCGCGCGGGAAAGGCCCATGCGCTCCCCGCGGGCGGCCGCGCGGGCCATGACCAGCCGTTCCGCCCCGAAGCCCAGCCCCACCCAGGGGACGTCGACTCCCCAGGCCCGGTCGAGCGGGTGGGGGCCCATGGCCGTGGAGGCCACTTCCAGCCCCTCGGGGCTCACGACGTCCAGGGTCTCCCCGTAGACCCCCGACTCCTCGCTTTCAAGCCGGAAGCGGTCCTTGGGGAGCCCGGCGGCGTCCAGGACAAGCATGGCGAGCTCGCGGACCCTCTCGCGGCGGCTCTCCTTGGGGAGCCCGAACTCCGCGAGGTTCAGCATCGTGAACTCCTCCGCGTGTTTCGCGCCCTTCGTCTCGCGGCGCATGCAGGGGCCTATTTCGAAGACGGAGACGGGCTTCGGGGCGATCCTCAGCAGATCCACCATGAGCGAGTAGAGGTTGGGCGCGAGCATGGGCCTTACCGCCCGGTTTTTCCCGACCCAGAAGATCTGGTCCGTGAGCTGGTGGCCGGGGCCGATGCCCATTTTCTCCAGAAAGCTCCGCGAGACGGTGAGCGGGGTGGCGACCTCCGTAAAGCCGGCCGCTACGAGGGCCCCGGCCAGGCTTTCCTTCAGCAGGTTCAGCTCAGGGCGGCCCCCGCCCTTAAGGTGGCGCCGGATCCCTTCCGCGCAGGCGCGGGCGCCAGCCTTTTCAAGCGACTGGTAGGCGCGGTTGGCCTCGGCCTTGCCCGCGAAGCCGGCGGGCAGGGCGTCCGGGTCGGACCCGAGCTCAGCCAGCCGTTTTACCTGTTCGCTTGAGAAGTCCATGTGAAAAGTCTTTCGCGGCGTGAAATGCAGTTCCGCCTGCAGTTTGGATGACGCGCGGCCAGGACGCTGGGTATAAAGGACGTCGCGCGGCCAGGACGCCGGGTAACAAGGATGGCAGGGGTGGCGCCAGTCAGGGGCATGTCCAGCAGCCTGGCAGCCTGAAATTCTATTCGGCAAATAGCTGGTATTAAGTTGCGGTACAAGTCAAAGTGAATATTTAAGTTAAATTATGATTATATTTATATAAATTTTAAGTTCAATTATAATTCAAACAGATGAAAATTTGTGTTATGTTCAGTATCGCAATAAAGTTAAAAATTTTTTGGATTATTTATGGCATTTGATGAAAATGAATTTTTTTGACCTCCGTCAATAAAAATGGTTGCGTTATCGTTCCGTGCCGTTTACGCCGGGGCGCGGAGTAACCTATCCTATTCCTATTCCTATCCTATCCTATCATATTCCTATCCTATCAGAATCAGATCCGGTCAGATCCGGTCAGATCCGGTTCGGTCCGGTTCGGTCCGGTCCGGTGCGCCGTTTTTCTCTAAACTCTTCGTGGAAAGCCTTTGCCAGTCCGGAGCGGTAGCGCCTAAGCGGCCTGGAGCCCCGCCGTAGCCTTCCGGAAACCGCCTCCTTGGCGGCCCCGGCGAGGAACGGCGGGGCTTTCAGCCGTAAAGGAAGGCGTTACTCGGAGGAGATGGGCAGGTTGCGCTTCTTCTCCTGCTCGTTTATGAGCTGGCGGATCTTCAAGCGCGCGTCCTCGGGGATGGGAAGGGCGCGGTGCGTGGAGAGTATCTGCTTGGCCTTTTCGCGGGCCCTCTGGGTGATGTCCTTGGAGCCGTCCTCAAGCCACTTGTGGCGCATGCGGCGGTCCGTGCTGGGGGCGAAGGACTGGGACCGGAGGTGTTTCATCGTGCTCTTGTGGGTGAGGAAGTCCTTGAAGGATCCTACCTCCTTGATGTCCTCAACCGCAAGAGATTCGTCGTTTACCGGTATCCCGCCGAGCGAGTAGAGTATCATCTCGGCTATGTCCGAACCGATCAGCAGCTGCGAGTAGTCGAAGGTGACCCCCAGCTCGAGCATCCCCAGCCCGTAGATGAGGTTCACGCCGGCCAGGGCCGGGTAGAGCGCCGTGATGGAGCACTCGTAGGCGGCCTGGGCGTCGGGCACCTTGCTGTCAGCCTACCCGCCGGCGGTCCAGCTGGGCAGGTTGTAGTACTGGGCCATGGCACCGACGGCCGCGCCTATCATGCCGAGCTCGGGGGATCCCACGGCCGCGCATCCGGTGCGCAGGTCGAAGGCCGTGGTGGAGCTCCCGTAGATGATGGGGGCCCCGCGGTTCACGAGCTGGCTCAACACTATGCCGGAGAGGACCTCGGCGTTGTGCGTGACCAGCGTCCCCGCCAGGTGGATCGAGCTGGAGCCGCCGGACATGGCCATCGAGAGCACGTTGCACACGCAACGGTTGCGGGCGGCCACGATGATGATGTCGCAGGTGGGCTCCAGGAGGCGCAGGGGGCTCACAGGGCAGATGAGGAACGAGAGGATGCGGTGGTCCTCGACGGGGTCGTCGGGGAAGTGGGCCTTGGCGGCCAGCTCGGACATGCGGACCAGGAGCTCCGCTATCTCCGCCCCGTGGGGCATCATGACCACGTGCTTCGAGGTGTTGTTCATGAGCGCCTCGTAGTCGTGCAGGTGGCCAATTTCCTGGGGCATGTCGTGGGAGCCCGCAGGCTGCTCGACTACGGAGATCACGTTCACCCAGTCGCAGATCCTGGCGATGTCGCACATGTCGCGCTTCAAGGTCTCGCGGTGCTCGCCCGTGTCTATGTCGTAGATGTTCAGGGCTTCCCCGAAGTTCGTGAAGGCCACCCTGTTGGCCTCCAGGACCGCGTCCTGCTTGGGATCCCGCGCGTGCATGACGACGGTCTCCGGGCAGGACATGAGCGCCTCCTTCACCATGAAGGGCGGGATCCTCACGATCTTCGTCTTGGTGTCGATCTTCGCGCCGCCCTTGGCGAAGTAGTCCATCGCCTCGTCGTGCTGCACGAAGACCCCCTGGTACTCGAGTACCTCGAGGGTAGCCCGATGTATGTGGTCGAGCTCCTCCTTCGTGAAGGGTTGCAGGCGGAAACCGCCTCCGGTCGTGTAACCGGCGAATTTGTCTCTTCTCAAACGT
>JAIRZX010000456.1 GCA_031267005.1 Deltaproteobacteria bacterium | reverse complement strand
CAAAAGAGCCTCGGAATTCATCGAGTTAGTCTTCATTACCGGATGCACCAAGTTTTCCAGGATGGGCGTGTTTTCCAGTCTCAACAACCTGGCCGATATCTCGCTTGAGGAGAAATTCGGCGCGTTCATGGGATACACTCAGGAGGAGCTGGAGAATTATTTCGCCCCCTTTATAGACAGGACCGCCAGAAAGCTCGGTAAAAGCCGCGATCAGCTTTTGAAGGAAATCAAGGAATATTACGACGGCTTTTCCTTCGACGGCAAGACGAAGCTGTACAATCCCTCTTCCGCGATCGCATTTTTCAAAACAAACAAGTTCAGAAATTTCTGGGTGGAGTCAGGTTCCCGCAGCTTCGTCAGGAATTTCTTGCAGGATAATTCCCTCACGGTTGATCAGTTCCAGGGCATGGAAGTGGACGATGATTTCGCAAGCTCCCCCGGAGAAATCGACGCCACTTCGCCACACGGATTCCTTTACCAAGCGGGCTACCTGACCCTCCGCGACGCAACCGATACGACATTCACCTTGGATTATCCCAACAAGGAGGTCCGATCGGCTCTTTCCGCCTTTTTCCTGGAGAACTTCAACCCCGACTCGGACAATATCGCCGGCACAGGCCGGGAACTCGGCGGCCACCTGGCGTCCGCAGACGTCCCGGGAATGGCGCGCGTCTTAAAGCGCCTTCTGCACGGCATTTGCGGCCTTGACCATTCCGACGCTATCCGTGCGCTTCCCGGCGAGCAAATTAAAGCGTCCGCACGCGTTGCGGCGGGCCCTGACTTTACCGATGATTCGGCGAGCAGTATCTCCGAATCGCTGGCCGACGTTCTTTTGAGGAAAAATGGCGAGAGTTTCTACCGCTCAGTGTTGCAGGCAGCCCTGTGGGCGGCCGGGGCAAAAGCCACTCCCGAGAAGTGGGAGAACCTGGGCCGCCTCGACCTGGAGGTCGTCTACGGTCTGATTACGTACGTTATCGAGCTTAAAATGGCGGAAAACGCCGATGGCGCCGACGCGGCGGCCAGGGCGGGAATGGATCAAATCAGCAAAAAGGACTACGGCAAGGCCTCCGAAAGACCCGTCCTGGTGTCGATCGCCATAGGCAGGGAGGAGAGGAATATCGTTGCCTGCCTCTTCGAAAAGGACGGGCACGAGACGGCGGTCGAGTTCGACTGAATGTGCCAGTCCCCGCGCCTCGTTTAACTCGGGATTTGGCCGTCCTGGCCGCTGGCCTTCTGCGCAATCGGGTTCCGGAGCCCCTTTTGGAGCCCTGCCTGGCTCCATCCGTCGGTCGCGCGTTCAGGCCTCGGGCCGCCCCTCAGCCTCAGGCGGGGAACGGCGCATACCGGATATCCGGGATACGGGAGGAGGCAGCCGGGACCGGCGGGCCCTGACCGGACCCGGCCCGTTGCGGCTCCAATGCCCTGCGGTCGGTACGGGCCGGGGCAACGCTCGTGGGACGTGTCGGAATTTCCTTGGCGCTGGCTTAAACGGACGGGAGATTGTTTGACGAGCCTTCCGGCGCGGGGCCGACGGCCTCGGGCGCGGTTGGGCCGGGAGCGCCGGGACATGAACGTTCTCTTTCCGGCAAAGCCTCCTCGCGGCAAAGGGGCGCTCCCCCTTTCAGCTCCCCTATCCCTCCTATCCCCCGCTTCCTCGCTCCCCCGCTCCCCGTCGCCCGCCCGGTGCCCTGAAATAACTCGCCCCTGGCGCGTCCGTCCTTATTTGATGTCTAAAGCGAGCCCTACAGCTCGTTAGCGGCCACTCCGGACCGAAGGTAGCGGGAGAGCGCTCCGCGCCAGCGGCTAAAAATGGCTCTTCCAGACGTAAAATCGACCAGTCTTCAAATATACGGCAGACCGCCGTCAGACCGGCTACGGCCAGCCTCCGGAGTAGCATTCCCCTCAGCTGGAACCAAAAACGGGCAAATTTTGATTCCACCGCGAAAACCCTCTCCTCTTATCCTCCCGCATTGGGAACCCAGTGAGTGCCTGCAAAGTATCCGTTTACGGAGCAGAAGACATTCTCCCCAACTGGTATCGGGCAACCTCCCTCATAACCCAGGACCGCCTCCATCCTGGTATCCGTTCACGGGCCTGGCAGGCGGATTAGGCAACCGCCTGCATTCTCTGTGAACGCAGTATATGCTTACATGGCGGTCGATGTCGGAGAACTGGCCGCCTCGCCACGTTCTCAGTTTGACGTCTTCCAGGTTGCCAGACCCTTTCCATCAATGCCTAAGCTCACCTCCTCCAGCCTTCCAGGACCGCATCCCGCAAGTCCGCTCGCTTCCGGGCACTTTTCGCAACGCCCCCTGAACGGAAATTCTCATTTATCACAAAAGGGTGTTCGCAGAATTCCCTTTTTAGTTCATAAGCTTCGGCTTGGCCTTCATATGCTTCGGGTTGGCGATTCAAAAAAATTTTCCAGGCGTCCATCATCATTGGACAAAATATTTTAGCAGATATTTTATTTCCTAAAAATATTAAAAATGGATTTTGATATTATGGAATTATTATTTACTTAAATTTTTTAAATTTTCAACTTGATCGAACTATTTGAACATGATCGATATTTTTAATTGGCACGTGATGGCTTTCTTGCCAGTGCTGTCACCGCTCACAGGTCCTGTAAACCGGCTGAACTTTCCGGCGTAAGAAGCTCCAGGTTCACGATTGGAGAATCCCGCTGAACCAGTTGGGGAGGCGCCTCGATTAAGGCGATGGAAAAAATGGAGACGGCTGGAGAAAACGGTGGAGCAAAAAATTCAGGCCTCTAATTTTATCGTCCTGGGCGTACGTATTGATTTTTTTCAACGCTCAACTTGCGCCGCGCTGTAAACCGCCAGCGACATAATCGAGCCTTGCGTAAGTTAGTCCGACCTTCGCCCGCGCGTCGCCTCGCCCCTTTTATGCCCGTCCGCGCCGCCGGGATGGCCGCCCGCCGCAGCAATCCCACGCCGCAGGCGCAACAGGCGGCCGAACGCAGACCGGGAATTTCAGTTTGAGGCTTTGCAGGCCGAAGAATCCGTAACGGCGCCAGATTTATTAATTTCCATAATTTCCACGGACGGCGGGGATGTCTGGTTTGCGTTTTCGTCGAAAACTGGAGTGATTGCCACCCTGTAAATCACGGGCTCGCCGATTTCAAAATTCTGCATCCTGCCGATATCCGGCAGGTACTCGCTAAGCTTCATCCGGAATACGCCGGACCTTGTCCCTATCAACGCTACGCCAGCGTCCCCGCCGGAGGAGGCGCCCCGCTCGTTCCCGCAGAAGTATCCGCCGGTTTTATGGGAATAGGCCGCGCGGACGCTGATATTCGTTTCGCACAAATCGGCATCGCCAGGGCTTTCCAATTCGAACGCTTCCAGCAGGGCCCTCGTCTCCATCCCCCCGTCGCCCCCCAATTCAGGGCTGAGGTAAGAGTAGACGACGGACAGGTTGTATTTGAGGAGCGTCCCCGTTTTGACCCTGGATATCCTGTCCCAGTCCCCGGGATCCGCGAAGGAAGGGTTGAAGACGAACCGGCCTTCGCCGGACGCCAAGTCGTTGTCCAGCATGTAAACGGTATCCGGGTCGTCCCCGCTTTCCGAAGCTTGGTAGCCGCAGAAAGCCGCGACGTGGCCCGTGTCCCGGTAAACTACGAGCGGATCGGGCTGGGCTGAGGCCTGTCGCGGAACGGCTAATGCCAAAAGGACCAAAAATGCCGAAACTGCGGCCGACGCCGATAATGCCGTTTGCCTCATCCGCTTTCTCCCGCGCCTTTCGACAGCGGCGGCGCAGGGCGCCTGCGCCGCGCTATCTCCGCGCGTGCCCCGCCGCGACGCGAACGCGCCCGCCGCGCCCCGCTCCGCAGCTTGTTCCAGAGGAGGGCGGCACGCAACTTTACACGCCAAGCAAGGAAAAATACCAGCTCTTGATCGCCTGGCCGTAGAACATCCAGATGACCGCCGCGAGAGCCAAAAAAGGCCCGAAGGGAATGGGCGTCGCGGCCGCCTTGCCCTTCCCGCCCTTGGGCGCCGGGATTCCCTTTCCCAGGAACACCATGGCGAAGACGGCCGCGAGCGCTATGAGCGTGGACAGGAGGAGCACCGGGAACACCGAGGTCCAGCCCAGGAAGGTCCCGATAAGGCCGAGGAGCGGCGGGTCGCCGTCGCCCAGCCCGTCGCGCCCCCGCCACAGCCGGTACGCTTTGGAGGCGGCCCATAGGGCGGCGAAGCCCAGGACGAAACCCGCCGCCGCGCCCCCGAGGCTGACCAGCCAGGGGCTCCAGCCGTCCGCCATGAGCTTTTCCCAAAGGTACCATCCCGCCGTCTGCGGGGTGGGCGCGACGGCGGCGCACACGAAGCCCAGGACGTAGGTGGGCCAGACCAGGAGATCAGGTATGACCATCAGCTCGAGGTCTATGAAGGCTACGGCGGTGAGGGCCAGGGCGAAGTAGTAGTAGAGGGCGAAGCGGACCCCGAATCCCTCCGTGGCAAGAAGCGAGATGGCCAGCGCCCCGCAGACCATCTCGACCAACGGGTAGCGGAAGGATATGGGGGCGCGGCAGGAGCGGCAACGGCCCCTGAGGATCAGCCACCCGAGGACCGGTATGTTGTCGTGCCAGGGGATTTGGTTGCGGCAGGCGGGGCAGAAGGAGCGGCGGGGGCGGGCCAGGGAGAGGCCCTCACGGGGGAGCCGGTAGATTACGACGTTTAAGAAGCTGCCGACGGCCATGCCCAGCAGGAGGACGGCGACCGACAACGCGGCAAGGGACGCGCCGGTGAAGTGCATCGTGGTGGGACCCTTTCCGGCCGCCGGGGATGGCCGGGCGGCGCGCGGCCGCCTACGAGAAAATCTTCTCCATCTTCTCGTTCAGTGTGTCCGCCGTGAAGGGCTTCACGATGTAGTTGGACACCTTAGCCTTGACCGCCTCGATGATGTTCTCCTGCTGCGCCTCCGCGGTGACCATCAGGAAGGGTATGTCCTTTATCCGTTCCGTCCCCCGGACGTGCCGCAGGAGCTCGATCCCCGTCATGTTGGGCATGTTCCAGTCGCTTATGATGAGGTCGAACTTGTCTATTTCCAGGAGCGCCGAGGCA
>JAIRZX010000407.1 GCA_031267005.1 Deltaproteobacteria bacterium | reverse complement strand
ACAAGGAACAAGGAACAAGGAACAAGGAACAAGGAACAAGGAACAAGGAACAAGGAACAAGGAACAAGGAACAAGGAACAAGGAACAAGGAACAAGGAACAAGGAACAAGGAACAAGGTATAGGTAAGGAAACTTTTATATTGATCTGTTAGGACATTGAAATTTACCCAGCGCATTGAAATTTATCCTGCATATTAAAATTTGTAAAAGTTTAGCAGAAAAAAATTTGATACTGGTCCGGGAAGATGGCAACCAAGGAGACGGAGACTTAACCAGCAGTCATTTCTGGGGAAAGGATTTCTGGCAAACGTTTTGGGCAAGGCGTTCCATTTCGTGGTTGACTTAGGCTGGCTGAAACTAAAAGCTTGGCTATCAGTTTGGTTCTGCGCGGGTATGGTTAAGACGAGTTGTTGCTGGGCTTGCCAGGCGTAGGCGGAAGAAACGCTCGGAAAGACAGGGCAAGAGAACGGAGAGACGGTGAAGGCGGTGGAAGGGGAAGCCGGGGAAGGGGGGGCGGAAACGAAAAAGCTATATTGATATAGGGAACGAAATAATAAGGGCAAGATAATTTATTGAGAGTTGGATGTTCGCCATGAACAGGTATCCGATCTAAGGGTAAGCTAACAGCGAAGAATCCGGGAGTTTCAGGAAGTCGCGCACGAGTTATGGCGGATGATTTGTTTGCTCAGGGGCAGACTCGGAATCATGCCCTCTGTTGGATTGTTTAACAGTTGGATGATTTCATATTCTTCTAAATGTCGATTATTCTAAGCAGCTACGGCTCAGATGCCGTTAGCGTCTTGTCCGGCATGGTAAAAGGGGCGTCGTTCGGAGTGTCACGCTCGGCAGCGTCCATGCGGATCGTCTTGGGTTGGCGCAAGCCATGACGCCATCCAGCGTCGGATCCGGAATAAAAATATTTAAAATTCCAGCGTGTGCCTGGAGTGTCCAGAATCCGCAACGCGACTATCCGGTCGTTAGGACAAAACGGAGCGCCTGACTTGAGAACAGATATTGGCGTTACCCTTTTCAGTGCGGGGGTACATGGCGGCGGGATGCGCATTATCGGCATTATGCGGGCCTTAGCGGCTTATGGTGCGGGAATATGAAGCTAAGTCGGGGTGGGCTGAAAACCACATCTTACGCCGTTGTTCCTTCTGGAACGGCGGTTGCCGATAGAGACTGTTAGTGTGAAATATATTTGCTGAAAACTGACCGACCGTTAAGCCCATATAAATTTTCAAAGAAAATTTTTTTGGTCTGTGTTCAAGAAAGATAGAAATTTTCGCCAAATCCCGCTCCTGAACCGCGATTCGGCTTCCCAAACTTACGATCGATTGATCCGTGTCCGGTTGCTACAGTGCCGGACGATTGTTATACTCCGATTGAAGGGTCGTCTCCCTTCACGGCCGGACGGCGACGATCCCCGGCCGCAAACGGGCGCGGAGCCAGGCGCGCAAGAGGCCGGCTGCAGCGCCTGGAAACGGAGGACGGGCATGGATAACGACGGTTTCAGCGCCATCCAGGTAGCGGCGCTAGGGCTTTTCGCCCGGAACTCCTACGAGGGCGTGAGCATGTCCGCGATATCGGAAGCCGCGGGCGTCAAGAAGCCTACCATCTACTCCCACTTCACGGGGAAGAGCGGGCTCTACTTGAGCCTCATCGGCCCCTGCATCAGACAGGAGTCGGCGCGCCTGAAGGAAACGCTGGAGGGCGGCGGCGGCGTCATGGAGAGGCTGAGGGCCTATTTCGACGGGTTCTGCGAGCGTTTCTGCTCCGACCCGCCGTACCTGAGGTTCCTCATGAGGGCGCTCAGGCTCCCGCCGCCTGAGTTAAAGGAGGAGACCGAGAGGATCTGCGAGGAGCACTACTCGGTAATGGAGGAGACTCTTGTCGCCTTCATGCGCCCTCTGATGCCCAAGCGGATGAACTCCGAGGAGCTCGCGAGGGCCTACCTGGGCCTCCTGGACGGGGCGCAGCTGTCCCTGGTGGGGGGTTGCGGAAGGATGGGGCTCAAGGCCATGAACCTGTGGCCGCTCTTCGAGGAGGCCGCCGGGGGGGAGGCCGCTTAGGCGGGCGCCTGCCGCCGGTCAAGGCGACGAGGCCCCCGCTCGGCAAGACATGAGGGACAGGTGGCGGCGGCAAGTACCGGGCGGCGCGAAGGATCGACTCGGCCGCGTCTTCCGCCTTGAAAGGCCGCTTGCGGGCGAGCAAGCGCGAGGCGCCCTTTTAGTCCGGACGGCTGAAGTTCGCCATTCTGGTCCGGACGAGCGAGGGCGCCCGCCTGACGGGCGGCGGCCAGCGCTGAGCGGCGCGAGAGCCCTTTCGCGTGCGCGAAGCGAGAGCCGATCCGTTTCGGGTGGGCGGAGGCAGAGGCGGGGACGGGGACGGACGTGCTGCCGGAGCCTCGCCTTATTGTTTGAATGCAGGGATACCCGGTTCATAAATTACAGCGCCATGCTGTACGGATAGGGTAACTGCGGCAATTAACAAAGTTTGACGGGGCCCCCGAAAAGAGCCCCGGTTGGCGGGGGCGAAGCGGCCGAAGGGGTAAAGCCTTGCCAGCGGATTCTCGCTTTCGGAATTTTTGGCGCTCAGTACTTCCGGTTATAGGGGTTTCGGGTTTCCTGGTTAAATGGTTACAGGTCTTTTCGTCTGCCGTGCCGCAGTTTCGTGACGCGAGGACGTAAAGCATTGGAAATTTTACGCCGCTTGCGCGATAAATCCGTCTTTCGGATGCGCGTTTACGGCGCGGCGCCTGAGCCGCTCCGTCTTCTGGGGAGAGTTTCATTCAAGGCCGAAATACAGGAAGCCTTCCGAAATTCCTCCCCCCGTCCGTGCCGTCGAGAGCCGCGGCAAGGCTGGCGCCTAAAGGCGGGTATTGGACAAGGCGCCGGACAGCTTCCGGCGGCCGCGACATGGGGGCCTCCGCCCCCGGCACGGGTGACGGCATGTCTATCAAGTTAAAAATATTCGGGGTTTGCGGTATCCTCATCATCGCCGCGGCGGTCATCGCCGTCGTCGGGATAAGATCGGTGAACGTCCTGTACGGCGCCATGGAGCGGAATTTCAGCTTCAACGACTCCCACGACGAAACGATAGCTTCCCTTATCCTGGGGCTCTCGGAGATCGAGAAGATGGCCAGGAGGGTCATCGCCACCGACAACTCCGAAGAATCCGCCGTGATCAAGGAGGAGATGCTTCAGATAATGAAGACCAAGGTGGACCCCGTGCTGAATTCCTACCAGCCTATCCCCAAGGCGGCCGAGTCCTGGAGCAAGTTCAAGGAAGGGGCACAGGCGCGGGAACTCCTGCTTAACAAGATATGCGACCTGGCCATAGAGAACACGGGCTACAACGGCCGGCTCCTGGCCGGGCGGGGCAGCACCGATTTCTGGATGGTATTCGACGGGGCCGCGCAGGAGTTATACACGGCCGCCACCTCGATAAACACCCCGGAAGGCGCCAGGGCGGCGCATGCCGCCATGGAGATTATGAAGACCTCCAAGAGCCTCCAGCTGGCGGAAAAACTCTCGACGCTCGCCGTCCAGGACGCCAACCGCCAGAGGTGGCTGACGGCGGGGAACGAGGATTTGGACGCGCTCCACAAGCAGCTTGACGCCATCGAGAAGACGCTCGCAAACCCTGCGGCCTCCTCAGAGGAGCTGAGGATTTTCCGGGAAGAGGCCGCCCAAAAGTCCGGGAAGGCCCTTCAGTACCTGCCGGAAGGCCAGATATCCTTCGAGCAACCGAAGGTGAAGGCGCCCAGGGGCATTTTGAACCCGTCGCTTCTGGAGCCGTCCAGGATATACTTCGAGAAAGTGATGCCGATAAGGAGTCTCGGAAAAGGGCTGTTCATGAAGGTTTACGGGCTGGTGAGCGAGGACACCAACCTCCAGAGCGCTAAACTCATGTCCGAGGAGTACATGCCGGCCTCCCAGGAGGCGATGGGATGGCTGCGCCGGGTCGTGGAGGAGAACAACGTCCTGCGGCGCGCCGAGCTTGACGGCGCCAAGGGGACCTACGACAAGAGCCATCTGCTGCTTTTGACGGTGGCGGCGGGCGGGATTCTCCTGGGGGGGTTCATGGCGGCGTTCTCGGTCTTGGCCTTGGACCGCAGCCTCAGGAGGGTAATAAACGGGCTTTCCTCCAACAGCGAGTCGCTGGAAGGGCTTTCCGAGGTCATTGCGGCCTCGAGCCATGTCACCGCCACCAGCACCACCCAGGCCGCCGCGTCGCTGGAGGAGATCCGTTCCACTATCCAGGAGCTTTCCGACAAGACTAAGGTGAACGCGGACATGGCCAGGAAGGCGGACGGCCTGGTCAACGAGACCCGCGAGGCGGTGGAGCGGGCCTCCGTCTCAATGAAGGACGTCATAGCCGCCATGGAAAGCATATCGGTCTCCGGGAACGCCATCAGCAAGATCGTCAAGACCATTGACGAGATAGCCTACCAAACTAACCTCCTGGCCCTTAACGCCTCGGTCGAGGCGGCCAGGGCCGGGGAAGCCGGGGCCGGCTTCGCGGTCGTGGCGGACGAGGTCAGGAACCTCGCCCAGCGAAGCGCCGAGGCGGCGAAGAACACGGCGACCCTTATCGAGTCCACCATCAGGTCCATAGATTCGGGCTCCGGGATGGTCAACGCCACCGACGAGAACTTCAACGTGGTCATAAGGCACCAGCCCGATCTCCAGTGCCACATCAAGGACGTCTTCGAGAACTGCTCCGAGCAGAGCATAGGCATCGAGCAGATCAACAAGGCAATCATAGAGATAGACAACGCCACCCAGAACAACGCCATAAACATCGAGAAGACGGCCAGCACGGCGAGCCAGCTCCGGGAGGAGTCCAATTCGCTTCTGGAGATCGTGGGCGGCATGCTACTCCTCACCGAGGGTTCCGGCGCCACCGTCGCCTCCGCCGCCTCCGGCGGCCCGAAGGGCAACGGGAGAAGCGAGGGCCCCGGAAGGGACGCGGCCGTGGGGGAGGCCGTCATCTAGGCGAGCGCAAGGGCGTCCGGCCGAAGAACCTGAATTAACGGGGGCGCTTGGGCGGGATGCAATCGGGAAGGGCGCGGCTGGACTTGCCGGGCGGACGGAAAGGGGGCTTGGACGCCCCCTTTCCGCGTGCGCCGCCGGCTTCAGGACGGGAAACGCCCGGGATCCCCGTCTCGCCTCGATCGTACGATCGTTTTCCGCGCAGGGCAGAGCGGCATTTTTTTTTTCGCCTGCCGCCGCGCGCGGGCGGTTAAAGTCATGCGCCCCACTGGCGCAAACCCTAAAATATTCAAGCGGAAAATCTGATGCGGACGGTCGAAAGGGATGCGCGCTTTCGTTTGGCGAAACCGCCAGCGGAATTTTTGCGGGGGCGCGGCCAGCAGGAACCCGTTCGTAGCTTGCGCTACCGGCGTTGCCGTAAGACCCGCCAATGGAAATTGATTCGAAGTGATACGGTTTGCATTACACAAATTCCTCGCATATCATTACTGAGTCCGGTCTTCCGGCCGACCATCCGGTATAGTTAAATTATCGGTAGTTAAAATCGGGGACCTGACATTCCGGCGGCGGCGCGGCCGCCCTTTCTCGCGGAGTCCGGACTTTCCGGCGCCAGCGGGGCGGGCGTGCGCCCCTCGCGGCTACCCGCCATCCGCCTAGGCCCGGCGCGTCCGTCCGGACGGAAGGACGGCGGCGGCGCGGGGAAGTCGAAGGGGCTGGGAAAAGTGGCGCCGGCCGCCGAAACGGCCGCTGGGGGGCCTCTGGCCTCCCAAGCAGAACGTCCAAGCTTCATGCAAGGAGTACACGCAAGATGGCTTTTGTATTTGAATCGGGAAAGCACCCCAACAGGTACCTGTACCTGGGGAGCTCTTACCGCGACTCCGAGGGCAAGCCGCGCAACAGGAGGGTGCGGATAGGCCGGATCGACTGCACGACCGGCCGCCGCGTCTACCTGGACGGCTTCGTCGGGGCGCGCGAGACGGGCAACATCCAGATCCCACCGGCTTTGAGGGCGAGAATCGAGGAGGAGGACCGCGAGTCCCGGAGGCTCGCCCCGGAGCTTTTCGGGGAGGCCGCCGAGGAACGCCGCCGCCTGGCGGCGATGCTCAGGAGGAGGAGGGCGCCTATTTTCACCGTAGGGGACCTGGAGGGGGCGGTGTCGCTGGAGGGCGGCGTATTCCCCCTGCTCGGCAGGGCCTCGTCCGGCTCGGGGCTCTTGGAGTCGTTGAAGGGCCGCCTCCCGGACTCCTGGAAGGGCCTCTACGCCTTGGGGGCCTTCGCGGCCTCCCGCGACGAGGGGCTGGAGGCGGCGGACCTGTGGCTCAGGGGCTGCGACGGGCCGAAGGCCGACCTGAGCCCCGCCGGGGTCAAGGCCGTCGTCGAGGGCCTGGACATGAACGCCGCCATGCGGATACCGCTGGACATGGCGGAGCGGCTGAAGGGGGAGTCGCGGGTCCTCCACCCGCTGGGGGACGGCGGCAGACCCCTGGCCGTGTCCGCCCGATCCTGGCTCCCCGTGGACCCCTTCTACGAGCCGGGGCCGTCCCCGGACGCGCCGCTGGTCCTTCCCTCCTTCGGCGAGCCCGGGCCCAGGACCCTCCGGGAACTGACGGACGCGATCGACGCCGAGTACTTCCTGTCGGAGGCCGGCTCGGAGCTGACGGAGGTTGTCCTGTCCGCCGCCCCCGTCGGGCCGGGCATGCCCGCGACCCCCCTCCACGGGGGGAGCATCAAGGTCTACCCCGAGGAGTGCGGCGGGGAGCCCATGTGGGTGCTCGTGAGCGAGGCGGACTCTCTGCCGCGCATGGTCGCCGTATCCAACGCCATGGAGGAGGCGGAGCCAGCCCTCGGCCACTTGAGCCTCCGGCCCTACTTGGAGGAGGTCCGCGCCAAGACGGACTCCCGCCTTTCCGAGTGCCTGGGCGACGGGTGGAGCGCGAGGCTGGGGGAACAGGCGGGGATCGTGAAGTTCGTGGCCCTCAGCCTGGCGGCGCTGGCCTGGAAGGCGGGATGGTCGTCGGAGCCCCTCCGGAACCTCCCCCCCTCCGCGATCCTCCGCGAACTCGGGGGCGTCCGCCGCGTGAACATCAGCAGGGTCTCCTACACGAAGACCTTAAGCCAGATCCAGATGGACATCTTCAAGGCCTTCGGGCACTCGGACTGGGAGATCAAGGGCATTTCCGGCCAAGCGAGGCCGGCGGACCTGAACTCGCAGAAGTAGCCTGCGGTCTCGCGGCGCAGCCGGTGCCGCGTACGGGCTGAAGGGGCATTTCGAGGCTTTTGGA
>JAIRZX010000348.1 GCA_031267005.1 Deltaproteobacteria bacterium | reverse complement strand
GCGCGGCTGACCCGAATCGGCAGGCGGCCCCGAACCGGCGCGGCTGACCCGAACCGGCGCGGCTGACCCGAACCGACGCGTTGGCCCCGAACCGGCTCGGCGGACCCGAACCGGCACGGCTGACCCGAATCGGCAGGCGGCCCTGAACCGACGCGTCGGCCCCGAACCGGCTCGGCGGACCCGAACCGACGCGTCGGCCCCGGGCCGGTCGGCTGACACGAGCCGACGCGGCGGACCAGAAAAGGACGCCGCGCTCCCTGAACGGGCGCCCCCCCTTCCGCCCCGGGCGCCTTGAGGCCCCGACAGCGCCCCCGGGCGCGAGGAGCTACGAAAATGACAGATTGCCAGAGCCCCGAAAACGCCCAGGCGCCACTTCTGGCACGCCTGTCCGCGGCCTTCTTGGCCTTCGCCGCCGCCTCGGCTTTCCTTGCCGCCGCTCCGGACTCCCCCGCCCAGGGCGTCCCGGCCCCTGACTCCCCCGTCCAGGGCGGCCCTGCTCAGGGAGGCGCCCTGCCGGCAGGGCCGGTCCCGTCCTCGGGCGACGCGGCGTTCGAGGCGGAGAGCGCCTGGAACTGGAGCGACGTATCAAGGGAGTACGGTCCCTTTTCGGCGGAGCAGGTGGCGAAGTTGAACGGCGACCGTTTCCTCGTAGTCCCGCAGAAGGACGCGAGGTACATTCCTGGGGATTTCACGGCCGAGCTCTACGACGAAATGCTGTACGACTTCGACGGGCTGGGCGGCCCCGCCGAACCGGCCGGGCGCGAGCCCCGGCACGCCCGCTTCGTGGGCCCGGACGTGGTCCTGCACGCCTTCCACAAGTATTTTTCGGAAAGGCTCAAAGAGGCGGAGAGGACCACGTTGAGCTGGCTCATTGAAGCGATGCTGGCCGGCTTTTACGACAACGCCCTGGCCATGAGGGCCAAGGCGCCCAAGGAGGCGCGGGCCGCCTGGGATCTGGCCTTGGCCCAGATGCTCGTGCCGCTGACCCTCATAGAGACGCGTGCGCCGGCGCCCCGGAACTCCTCTTCGGAGGAGCCGGACGGCGGGGACACGCTCCGGGACGCCTTGAGGACGCTTTCCAGGCGTGAGAAAAACATCCCGGAGGAACTCCGGGCGGCGGTCCGCGGGGCGTTGGAGAACGTCTATTCAGCCGGGCCCTCCCGGGGCGGGGGGGATCCCGCCAAGGCGCTCGGCCTGGCGCCCGCTTACGCTGGCGACGCCGTCGACTGGACCCAGTTCCTTCCCAGGTCCCATTACTCGTTAAACTCCCGGAGCAGGGCCTATTTCCGCGCGGCGATGTGGCTGGGGCAGCTGGGCTGGAAGCGCGACGACCCCCGGAGCCTCCCGGCGCTGGTCGCTTGGGTGGGGGCCATGTCCGGGCCGGGGGGAGCCGGCTTCGCGAAGGCCAAGGCGAACTTCCGGCGGGGGGACCCGGCCGTCCCGCCCACCCCGGCACGGGCCTGGTGGGCCCTCATGCAGGTGACCTCCGCCTTCGTGGGCTTCTACGACGACCCCTCCATGCGCGAGGCCATGGAACTCGCCACGCAGGGAGGGCAGTTTCCCGGGCCCGGCGCCCCGGCCGACCAGGATTTGCTCGCGGGGCTCGGCCCGCGCATGGCGCTGGCGGTGGCGGCCCCGGCCGGCTTTTTCGAGTTCCGCAAGGGCGGCTACAAGGGCAAGGGGGTAATAACCGTGCTCCCCCAGCGCTTCACCGTGCCGTGGCTCCTTGCCTCCGAACTCACCTCCGAGGCGGCCCGGGCACGCGGCGAGTCGACGGATCTCCCCACCCGTTTCTCCGGGCTCTACCTGGCCTGGGCGCTGGGCTCGAGCTACGCGGGGACCCTTTCCTGGCGCCAGATAGACGGCGTCCTGGAGGCTCCGGGGGCGGCCGGGGAGGGCGCCGCCTCCCCGCCGCCGGCGCCCGCCCCCCACTCCCCTGCGGCCGAAGCCATGGCCGGGAAGGCCGCCGGGCTTAACGCGTCGCTCGGGCGCCTGCCGTCCTCCGACTGGGGGACATCGGTGGGCGGGGCCTGGTTCAACGCGCTCAGATCCCTGACCCGGACCTACGGCGGGGGCTACCCGCTCTACATGCAGTCCGGGGCTTTCTCGGCGAAGCAGCTGGAGACACTCATGGGGAGCTGGACGGAGCTCAAGCACGACACGCTCCTCTACGAGAAGCCCAACGTCGGCTCCGAGTACGGGGGGGTAGAGGACGAGGGCCCCAAGCGCCTCCCCAAGGGCTTCGTCGAGCCCAACATGGAGTTCTGGGACGGCATGCTCACGGCCCTGGACGTCACTCGCGAGGCCTTCAGGCGCAACGGCCTGTTCCAGGGGGAGCTGGAGGAGTTCGGGAGGCTGGCCAGGTTCAGGGCCGACGTGGAGCGCCTCAGGGGCATCGCCGCCCGCGAGCTGGCCGGGACGCCCGTAAGCCCGGACGACTACGAGTTCGTGCGCACCTTCCGCCTCCAGGACCTGGCCGAGAGGCCCGGCACCGCGGGCGGCGAGGCCAGCCTTTCCGGCCTCGCCGTGGACGTCCAGACGGTCTTGGACGGCGACGCCGGGGTCGTGCACGAGGGTTTGGGCCCCCCGAGCCTGATGCTGGTGCTCGTCGGGAACGACGGCGAGCGGAGGGTAGCGGTCGGCATGGCCTACAACCACTACGAGTTTTTCGTTTCGCCCGTAGCCCGCATAGCGGACGGCCCCTGGAAGGCGGTGGCCTACAAGGGCACCAGCTCGGAGTCTATGGTCGAGTCGCAGCCGGCCCCGGGGCTACCCGAGCTCCCGCCCAAGCCGTTCTGGTACAGGCCCCTCCTGTACTAGCGTCCGGGAAAGACGGTAGGCGCCCGGCCGCCTCGGGCCGCAGTCAGGCCAGGGCCGCCGGCCAGGCTCGGACCGTCGCTCGGCCATGGCGGTCCGGCAGGCTCGGACCGCTTCTTCAGTCCCGCTCCTCGCCGCCGGGGCGGCTGGGGCGGCCGGGGCGGTCGGGCGGGAACCGGGCTCCGGCCGGCCCCCTTGCCCGGAGGTCTGCCCGGGCGGGGTTCGCGCGCCCGGTTTCAAGTTTCCGGTTCAGCGTCCGCGGCGTCCGGCTTCTCGTTTACCGATTCCCGCTTTCGTTTCCCGTTTCCCGTTTCCCGTTTCCCGCTTCCCGCTTCCCGCTTCCCGCTTCCCGCTTCCCGCTTCCCGTTTCCCGCTTTCCGTTTCCCGCTTTCGTTTCCCGCTTTCCGGGTCCGGATTGCCGCCAAGCTTTCCGCGCGAGGAGATTTAAAATGCAAGCGAACAAGCCGAGGATACCCGCTTCCGCCGGCCTTGCCGCGCTGTCCGCGCTCGCGGCCGCCATTTTGCTGCCCGGCCACGCCGCCCTAGCGCAGGCGCCGGACCCGACCGGGGAGGCCGCGGCCCCCGCCTCGGCGGGGGAGGGGTCGCCCGCCTTCAACGAGGCCCCCTTCGACGCGAGGAAGGCCTGGAACTGGAGGGAGATGGAAAAGGCGTACGGGCCGTTTTCGCAAGGGCAGTTGGAGAGGCTGAACCGCGACCGCTTCCTCGTAGTGCCCCAGAGGCCGGGAATGGAACTCCCGTGGGGCAGCGCCGGCTGGGGGCCTTACGACGAGATGCTGGGCATGTTCGACGGCATGGGCGGCCCGTGGGACCCGACCTTCCGCGAGCCCCGGCACGCCCGCTTCGTGGGGCCGGACGTGGTGCTCCACGCCTTCCACAAGTACTTCTCGGAGAAGCTGAAGGCTATGGAGCGCACGGCGCTCCCCTGGTACCTTGAGGCGATGCTGGCGGGGGCGTACGAGAACGCCCTGGCCATGCGGGAGTCCGCTGCGGAGGCGGCCAGGCCCGGCTGGGATCTCGCGATAGCAGAGATGGCCGTCCCGCTCACCCTCCTGGAGACCCGCTCGGAGCAGCCCGCAAACCCGTGGGACCCCGAGCCGCCCGGAGGCGACACGCTCGGGGCCGCGCTGGCCGCCTTCGCCCGGCGCGAGGGGGATCTCCCGGAAAGCCTCAGGCAGGCGGTCCGGGCGGCGCTCGCGAAGGTGTACACCCTGGGAGCCTCGACGGAGGGCCCCGAGCCGGCCGCTGCGCTGCGCTTAAGGCCGGCCTACAACTCTCCCCAGGTAGATTGGACGCAGTTCGCCCCCCGCTCCCACTACGAAGAGAACTCCCGGACCAGGGCCTACTTCAGGGCGATGATCTGGCTGGGGCAACTGGGCTGGGACCGCGGCGATCCCGCCGTCCTGCCCCCCGTAGTGGCCTGGGCGTCGGCGCTGGCCGGTCCCGGCGGGGAGGGCTTCGCAAGGGCCGCCGCGCGTTTCGGGCGAGGCGACCCGCCCGCTCCCGCCAGCCCCGCGGAGGCCTGGCGGGCCGTCATGCGGATTACCTCTTTCTTCGTGGGATTCTACGACGACCCGTCCGTCAGCGAGGCCATGGAGCTGGCCTCGGCGTCCGGCTCGCCCCCCGGCCCCGACGCGCCGGGGGATCCGGCCTTCCTGGCGGGGATAGCCCCCGGCATGGCCGCGCTCGCGCCCGCGCCGGCCGGCTTTGACGAGTTCCACACGGGCGGCTACGAGGGGACGGGGGCAATTACGGTCCTCCCCCAGCGCTTCACCGTGCCCTGGCTCGTCGCGTCCGAGCTTACGACCGAGAAGAGCCAGATCCGGGGCGTGCGGAGCTCGCTCCCGGCCCGCTTCTCCGGGTTGTACCTGGCCATGGCGCTCGGCTCGGGCTACGCGGGCTCGCTGGCGGCGGGGGAGGTGGAAAAGGGGCTCGAGCGCGAAAACGTGTCCCGTGAGCTGGCCGAGGCCATGCCAGGCGCCGTGGCGGCCAAGGCGGCCGAGCTCGCGGCGTCGCTGGCCAGGGTGCCGGAGTCCGACTGGAGGGGGTCCGTGGGGGCCGCGTGGTTCGGCTCGCTCAGGTCCTTCTCGCGCGAATACGGCGCCGGGTACCCGCTGTACATGCAGGGCCCCGCCTTCGCGGCGAAGCAGCTGGAGACGCTCATGGGGGGCTTCACGGAGCTCAAGCACGACACAATCCTCTACGAGAAGCCCAACTACGCCGAGTTGGGCGAGGGCGGGGACGACGAGCGGCCAAAACGGCTTCCCAAGGGCTTCGTCGAGCCCAACATGGCGTTCTGGGAAAGGATTTCCGCCGCCTGCGGCGTCTTGGAGGACGGCTTCAGGCGCAACGGGCTGTTCCCGGACGAGCAGGAGGAGTTCGGGACCCTCGGGCGTTTCAAGTCCGACCTGGCGCGGCTCGAAGGGATCGCCCGGAAGGAGCTCGCGGGGGAGAGGGTTAGCGACGAGGACTACGAGTTCGTTCGCACCTTCCAGCTCGAGGGCATGGCCGCGAGGCCGGGCAACGCCGGCGGCAACCCCGAGCTGAACCTTTCGGGCCTCGTCGTGGACGTCCAGACCGTGATAAGCGGCGACGAGGGCGTCGTCCACGAAGGCCTGGGCCCCCCGAGCCTCATGCTCGTGCTGGTCGGGAACGACGGCGAAGAGCGGGTCACGGTCGGGACGGCCTACAACCACTTCGAATTCTTCGTGCGCCCGGTTAGGCGCCTGACGGATTCCAAATGGAAGGCCGCAGCCTACCCTGGAATGCCGTTCGAACGTTACCTCAATTCCGAGAAGGATCCCGAGTTCGCCGAACTCCCCCCGAAGCCGAACTGGTATGACCCCCTTGTTAAGTAAGCTCCGAGAAGGCGCAGGGGTCGCCGCCGAAGGCCTCGGAGCCGCAGGGGTCGCCGCCGAAGGCCTCGGAGCCAAAGGCGGCGGGGCCAAAGGCCGCGTTGCCAAAGGCTACGAGGCAAAAGGCGGCGTTGCCAAGGGCCGCGTTGCCAGAGGCTACGAGGCAAAAGGCGGCGTTGCCAAGGGCCGCTTTTCCAAATGCCGCTTTTCCAAATGCTGCTTTTCCAAAGAAGCCGTTGCTTGTTGCGGGGAGGCGGGGACTGGCGGCGCGAACCGGAAGGGCGCATGCGGAAGACGCGGCCGGTCCGGTTGCCCCGGACGGCGGGGGAGGGCGCTATTCCCCCTGGACCGGCCCGTTCGCGCGGCTTCGCTAATTGCGGCCTTGCGGGCAGCCGCAAGTCCGCTTCTGGAAGCCGCAAGTCTGATTCTGGCAACCGCTGGCCTGGTCCTGGCCGTTGCGCTTCCGGCCGGAGCGGGGAATCCGGCCGGGGCCGGGGATGAGTCTTATCGGGACGGGGCCGCGCCCCGGCAAGGGGAGTTGCGGGTAGAGCTTCGGGAAGGAGGACTTCAGGCGGGGGAACTTCGGTCGGGCGAGCCGGGCCCGGGGGATTCCGGGCCGGGGGAGCCGGGCCGGAGTAATTCCGGGGCGGGTGAGCCGGGCCGGAGTGATTCCGGGGCGGGTGAGCCGCGTCAGGGGGAGCCGCCGCGCCGGACGGGGCCCTCGGCCCTGGACGCCGTGTGGCCCCCCGAGGACTATGTCCCGCAGATCGGGCCCCCGTGGCCTTTCCCGCCGCTCTACGGCCAGAGTTCCGTCTTCGAAGGCACCGCGAGGCTTGCGCTCGAGAGGACGCGGCCAACCTTGAACAGAGTGACGGCGGTCATATCCCCGCACCACATGCTCGCCGCCGATCTAATAGCCCAGCCCTTCGCGTACGCCATGAACAACTCCTACCGGAGGGTCGTAATCCTCTGCCCCGAGCACTTCCGGCGCGCTAAGTCGCTCGTGAGCGTCCCCGACCGGGACTTCCGGACTGCTACCGGCGTGCTTGAACTCGACCGCGAGGCCGCCGCCTCTGTCCTCCGAAGCCCCAAGGCAAGCGTGTCCAGCCTGTTCTCCCACGAGCACGGCATCCAGGCGGTCCTTCCTTTCATAGCCCTCAGGTGGCCGGACGCCAAAGTGCTCCCCTTAGCGCTCCGAGGCTACAGGGACAAGGATGGATTGGACGAGCTCGCCGGAATCCTCGCCCCCATGGCCGGGGAGGGGACGCTGTTCGTGCAGAGCACGGATTTTTCCCACTACCTGACCGCCGATGAAGCGGCACTGCGGGACGCGGAGTCCCGCAAGGTCATAATGGACATGGACCCCGGGAAGGCTTACAGCTTGCACCAGCCGGACAACGTTGATTCCGTGGCCGCCTTGTACGTGCTGATGTCGCTCCAGCGGGCGCTCGGCGCCAAGCCTAAGGTGCTTTCCGTCCGAAATTCCTGCAGCTACGCCCCCGAGGGCGGATGCGCCGCGATAACGAGCACCACAAGCTACATAGTGGCCGCTTTCGAGTTGCCGGAAAAAGCTGGGCCGGAAAAAGCTGGGCCGGAAAAGGCTGGGCCGGAAAAGGCTGGGGAATAATGGGAGCGACAATCCGCGAACCGGATGGGGTCCCGGCCAATCCCCAGTCATCCAAGGCCGGGCTTTGAAAGACGGTTCCTTGAGGCTGCCCTGCCGGAAGCCTGGAAAGCTACGGGTTAAATTGCGGGAGGGCTTGGTTTTCAGGCAATCGTTTCCAATGGGAATGGCGGACCGGTTCCACCCACGCCTTAAAATTGTTTTGTTTTCGTAACCATTCTGGTGCTTACCTCGGTTTTCGGTTAATCATTCAGCTACCCCCTCCGCATCCTACTCGGAACCGCATCCATCCACACACCTTGGGGAGTTGTGAAAGAAGCGGCAGGCTTTTCGACCTAGTGTTCCATCGTGAAAGCACGCGGGTATTCTGGAGCGGGGCTCACTTCAACAGCCTCTTCCGTCAGACGTACGGATTGGGGTTTTCCAGATGACATCCACGAAATCACCTGTGACGCGGGCCATGCCCTCTATGGACGTGAAATTTACCCGCCGTTGCGGATGAGCTTGCAGAAGAATGCGTCCCCAAAGCTGAGTCGGCACGCGGAAATCGGGTCGTAAAAGAATCAGG
>JAIRZX010000310.1 GCA_031267005.1 Deltaproteobacteria bacterium | reverse complement strand
TCACAGTAAGGGATTTGCCGAAACGGCGGGGGCGGGAGCAAAAGACGAACTTGCCAGCGTTCTCAAGGTCAGTGATAAACTTCGTCTTGTCAACGTAGACTGCCTGTTTTTTCCTAATGTCTTCAAAGTTCGCCAGCCCTAGTGGAAGAACGGGTAAATCGTGGGTCATTTGGCTCACATTCCGGCCTTGGTCCTTCAAGATAGTTGAGGCGTCAATATTGCCCTTTCTATTTATACAACATCCCTGATTTTTGATCAATTCTTGATTCCCTTGCTAAAACTCAGCCGCCCCCCCGAAGCCGAACGCTCCATAAGGGCGGCGATAGCCGCAGCTCCCCCTGCGGAGTCGTCGATTCAGGCTTCAAAACGCTCCGGGCACGGCTCCGCCGTTGCTGGCCTCTCAGCCAATCTGCCGGTCCGAGAGATTCTATTATTGGCGAGTGTTCTGCCTGTCTCCTTACTGTCAAGTTCCGGTCAATGCCGCTTGACCGCTTCCCTGTTACGCGCCCCCCCCCCCGGACTCTCAGGCCAGCCGCACGAGCCTCTCGCACTGGAGCCGGAACTTGCAGAACCCCATGACGCTCAAGCCGGCCGACTTCATCTAGTTCGCGGGGTCCGCCATACGGTACCTCCGACGCCTCAGCTTGCAGCCCTTCCGGTTCCTTTTCCGCCCGCTCACGGCGCCCTCGGCGCCGTTGCGTTGCCTGGCCGCCGCGACGTTGGCGGGTCGCCGTTCCAGGCGCGGTTCTTAGCGCTCTTAAGGCAGGCCGGGCTTCGCCTCGACCCGTAAGCGCCCCGCGTACCCGGGCTCCGCTGGACGCAGGGCATCGCACTGGCGGGCCATGCAGGCGGCCCTGTCGGGACGGGCGTTTACGGCGTCCCCGCCCTTGCCCAAGGCCGTCGAGACGGCCTTCCGGCCCCGAGGGCGCTTAAGGGCGCAACACCCTTGTCGCCGGTCTTGAACTCCCCGAGGGAGCGCCTGGCCAGGACACCCTACCAGTCGTCCCCGAGGGGTTCTCCAGACCGCCGTTCATGGAGGTGACCATCGCCGTGACCCGGAAAGCGGCCCTCGCGCTCACCGGCCCGCCCATCCCCTAACTTGCCCGTCCCAGCCCTGTCCCGCCCTGACGCCCCATCCCGCCGCCTCGCCTCGGCACGAACCCGGAAAACCGGCCTGTCGGGCTTTGAACTCCGCGGACCTTGCCGTAATCGGCTCCGGCCTTGCTCCGGGAGGAGCGCGGAGAGCCTCCGACAATTTGAATTTTCAGCGTTTTTTGTCTATCATCAATGCTGGCACCCCTTCCACCTCGCCACGACGGCATCGCCCCCTCCCATCGGGCCGGGGACGGCCTTTCGCCGGGCCAGTTTCGGCGCCCCGCCCCAGCCTCAGACCCGTCACCCCGCCCGAGGCCGACGGACCCTCCCCCCGGGAGGGCCGGAACCGGCCGCGTGATCACTGCCCGCGGCAGACTCCCCATCCCGATGAAACCCATCGTCCTCACCAACAACTCCCGCTGCGTGGGATGCAACAAGTGCTTGAGGGCCTGTCCGGTGAGTTCGGCCAACGTCGTCTTGAACGACGCCCCGGGCCGGATACGCGTGTCCATCGACCAGACCAAGTGCATAGCCTGCGGCGTCTGCATAAGCGCTTGCAGCCACGGGGCCAGGGGCTACCGGGACGACCTGAACGCCTTTGTAAGGGACCTGGAGGCTGGCAAGAGGATATCGGTCGTGGCCGCCCCCTCGGTGCGAACGAGCTTCCCCGACTACCGGAAGCTCTTCCGGTGGCTCAAATCCCTCGGCGTGGAGAGGATCATTGACGGCTCCACGGGCTACTCGCTCTTCGAGTGGGCGGCCGCGAGCTACATACGCCGGTTCAGGCCCTACTCGGCCATCATAAGCCACTGCCCGGTGGTCGTGGACTACATACGGACCTGCCGCCCGGAGCTCTTGAACCGCCTGGTGCCCGTGGCCTCGCCCCTGTCGCTCCAGGGGATCCTCCTCAAAGGTGGCCTGGGAGAAGGGCACGCCCTGGCGGCGCTTACCCCCTGCATAGCCGCCACCAGGGAATTCCCGGAGTCCGGGGGGGCCATAAGCTACAACGTCACCTTCCAGAAGCTCCAGGATCGCTTCAGGAGGGCCGCCCCCCAGCTCCCCCCTGAGGAGGGCGGCGGCGGGGACGGGGGGCCGGGCCCCGGCCCGGGCGGGGACGCGGAAGACATCATGCCCAACCCCATGACGCTCCAGGACTGCATAACCAGGCGCATCGGCCCCGACGTGCGGGTGGACGGGCTGAGGGGCAAGGAGCTCTACGGGCTTCTGGACGAGTACCTGTCCTCCTCCCCCGACGAGACCCCCCAGGTCCTCACGGCAGCCAACTGCGCCCCCTACTGCGACATGGGCCCCGCCGCGTCCCGGGACGGGCGCTACTTCCAGACGCTTTCCATCCGCTTTTCGGACTTCCGCCGTGACGAGGAGCGCGCCGCCGAGGCCGAGGAACGCTTCGCGGCCTGGGACGAGGAGCTGGACCTGGAGCGCTTCCTGGTGGACCGCAAGCCACTCGGCAAGCCCCGGGAGCTGGTGCCCGAGGAGGACGTGAACGCCGCCTTCCGGCTCCTCGGCAAGGCCCCGGACGACTCGCGGCATTTCGACTGCGGCTTCTGCGGCTGCGAGAGCTGCCTGGAGATGGCCAGGAAAGTGGCCCTCCACACCAACATCCCCATGAACTGCGTCACCAAGATGCGCCAGGTCTCGGACGACTCCAACCGCAAAATCACCGCCTACATAGATCTCATAAGGAACGTCTCCGAGAACCTTTTGAACCGCGCCGCCGGCGAGGTCTCGGCGAGCGTGGAGCACGCCCTCCTGGCCCTGTGCTACGCCATGGACGCCTTCTCGGCGTCCCTGTGGAAGAACACCTACGACAGGGAGGAGAGGCCCAGCTGCGCCAGGGTGGCCACCTTCCCCGCGATGCTCCTGACCCATAACTTCAACGTGGTCACCATGGACGATCCCCCCGGCTGGCTGGAGGCCCTGGTGGAGGGCAACCCCGTCATCCGTTCCAAGTCCGCCATGACCAGCTCGGAGCAACAGAAGTTCCTGGGCCGGAACGTGAACTCCCTGGTGCTCTCCCCGATACTCGCCCAGGGGGACTTCTGGGGCTTCATCTCCCTTTTGAGGCAGGACGACGCCCCCCTGACCGACCAGGACCTCTCCGTGGTGAGCGTCTGCAGCAACCTCCTGGCCTCCTTCATGCTGAACATCGATCTCAAGGGCTCGTTCCTGGCCATGGACGAGATCAACTCCCTGGGCTAGGGCCGAGAGGGGCTTTCCGGGCCCCGGCAAACTCCCACCCGCCGCTGGACCGGGACCCTGAGGCCCGGTGCCCTTGACTCCTTGCCCGCTTGCGTGAAGCCGCTGGCGGATTGCCCCTGCCCGCTGGCGCGAGTTCCTTTTAGTCGAGCCCCCATGCTTACGGCCTCCCGCCTCTTGGCGACGAATCTCAGGACTCCCCCTAAACGCCCCCGGCCCCTCGCCTCCGAGCCTCCTGCCCCTCGCCTCCGAGCCTCCTTCCTCTCGCCTCCGAGCCTCCTGCCGCCCTTCCCCCCAGCGGCCGCAATACCGATTCCGGGCCTCCCCCCGTATGGGACCCTCAACCGGGCCCTGCGGAATCTCTTTTTCCCGCAGACGCCTGATGCCGCTTCCCGACCTCCCGGCAGCCCCCCGGACCTGCCTCCCGCCCCGGAACCGTCCCCGCCTGCGGGCATGCGGGGCCGGCCCTTCCCTTCCAGGCCGGAGACCGCTATAATTCGGGCCCCCGGTTTTCTCCCCGCCGGGCGTTTCCCGGCCTCCAAGGCCCTTTATGGTGCCTACCGCTTGATTCAGACGCCCGGGCCAAGCGCCCGGCCGGCCCGCGGCGGCCGTTGTTGCCCCCGCTGGCTTACCCCTATCAGCCAAGACGGCAGGAAAGGTGGCGCAAATGCCGAAAATCGCAAAGGCCCTGGTCTCCGCGTCCGACAAGACGGGACTAGTGGAGTTCGTGAAGTTCCTCGCGGACGACTTCGGAACGGAGATACTCTCCACCGGGGGCACCGGCAGGACGCTGGTGGAGGCCGGGGTCAAGGTCATCCAGGTGGAGGACTACACCCGTTCCCCGGAGCTCCTGAACGGCCGGGTGAAGACCCTCCACCCCAAG
>JAIRZX010000291.1 GCA_031267005.1 Deltaproteobacteria bacterium | reverse complement strand
GCCCGGCGCGGGCGGGCCCGGTCAGGCGCCGGGGCCCGGCCGGGAGGCGGGGCCGTCCCGAAGCCGGTGCCGGGACGGGCGGGAAGGGAACGAAAAGGAAATGGACTGAACGGATCGGGAGGGTCGGGGAGGAGAGTCGCGGAACGCGCGGGAACTGGACTGGACTGGAGTGGACGGCCGGAACGGGACGTTACGGTTTCAGCAACGGCGCCCCGGGCCGCTTTTCAGCAACGGTGCCTTGGGACCGCGCCCCGGCTCATATTATCTTGTTGAGGGGGTACTCGATGATGCCCTCGGCCCCGCAGGCCAGGAGCCTGGGAATCAGATCGCGGACCGCGCTCTTGGACACCACCGTCTCCACGCTCAGCCAGTCGGTGCGGAAAAGGTGCGCCACGGTGGGGGCCCGGAGGCTGGGCAGGAGCTCGACTACCGCGTCGGCGTCGGACTCTCTCACGTTCATCTTGATGCCCACCATGCCGTCGGCGGCCAGGGCGGCGGAAAGGAGAAGCGATATCTGCTCGAGCTTGGCCTTCTTGAAGGGATCCCCCAAGGCTTCCCGGTTGGCCATGAGCTCGGTGGCGGTCACCAGCACCTCGTCAATGATCCTCAAGCCGTGTGCCTTTATGGTGCTCCCGGTCTCGGTGACCTCTACTATGGCGTCGGCCAGCCCCGAGACCACCTTGGCCTCGGTGGCGCCCCAGGAGAACTCGACCTTGACGTCCACGCCCTTCGCGGCGAACCAGCGCCTGGTGACCCCGGGCAGCTCGGTAGCCACGGTCTTCCCCTGGAGCTGGGAGACGCTTTTTACGGGGCCGTCCCCGGGCACGGCCAAAACCCAGCGGCAGGGCTTGGCGGAGCTCTTGGAATAGACGAGCTCGCGCACCACCTCCACGTCGGACTCGTTTTCCAGGCGCCAGTCCCTGCCGGTGATGCCGGCGTCTATGACCCCGTCCGCCACGTAGCGGCTGATCTCCTGGGCCCGGGAGATGGTAAGCGACAGTTCGGGATCGTTCACGTTGGGGAAATAGCTCCTGGAGCCTACCGTTATCCCCCACCCGGACCGGGCGAAGAGTTCCAGTGTGTACTGCTCCAGCGACCCCTTGGGGATGCCGAGCTTTAAGATCCCCCGGGGCGGGGCTTCAGGGAAGGACGTCATAGAGATCCCCCCCCGCGTTGCGGTAGTGGAAGCAGGAGCGCTTCCCGGTGTGGCAGGCGGCGCCGCCCACCTGTTCGATCTTGACCAGCACCGCGTCCAGATCGCAGTCCAGGCGGATCTCGCGGACTTTCTGGATGTTCCCCGAGGTGGCGCCCTTGTGCCAGATCTCGGTGCGGGAGCGGCTCCAGTAGTGGACCTCCCCCGTGGAAAGGGTCAAGTCGTAGGACTCCTCGTTCATGTAGGCGACCATCAGGACCTCGCCGGAGCCGGCGTCCTGGGCTATGGCGGGTACCAGGCCCCCGCCCTTGCGGAAGTCCGGTCGCAGGCTGCGCGGAGCGTCTCCGTCGGGCATGTTCTGAAGAAACCTCCTGGCATAAAAAGCGAGAGCGGCTGGCGCTCTTTAGGGGATAGGCGGCCGCGCGTTTCGGCGGGTCGGAGCGGCGTGGAAGGGAGCGCCGGGGAGACGGCCCCGGGAGAGGGCGGGAAAAGGCGGGGACGGTGGCGAGCCTCGGGCGGCGGCCAGTCAGTGCCGGCGGAGCCGCAACCGGCCGACAGGCTGGCGGCGGTTCTGGAAAGCGCGGCAGGCGGAGGCTGACCCCGGCCATGTCCGGCTCCGCAGGCGAAGGCTGACCCCGGCCAGGTCCGGCGCGGCCGCAGCCAGGGACGGCGCGGCCCGTGAAGGCTCGCCGCCGCCCGGGACAAAACTGCGCCGGAAGACGGGCCCGGCCCTCGACCGGCTCGGTCGAAGGCCGATTATCAAGGCTTTCCGAAGAATTCCGGAGAGAACCGATCGAATGATTATAGCGCCGCATGCACCGGGTGGCAAGCAGTTTGCAAGCCGGCCGCCCGCAACCTGCCGCTGGCCGCTGGGCGCTGGGCGCTGGGAAATAAGGGTGGGTAGGGGAGAGGCGAGAAGACGAAGACACATGGGAACGAAGGGCTGGTGGAGGACAGGGACAGGGGAGCCGACGCCTGCCGGCTCCCGGGAAGGACACGCGTACGGGCGGCCGGGCCCGGCGGCGACATCCTTAGCCCGGCTGTCTTGCGCAAAGGTTCCGCGTTCGAGCGCCCGGGCTCGGCGATCCCGGCAAAAGGGCCCGGCTATCGAATACATGGGAACGACGGCGCTCGGCAGAGGGACGGCGGGCGGAATGGCGGCAGGCAGGACCTGGAGCTCCGCTCCGCCAGGCGTCCGCAGTTCCCGAAAGAGCAACCCTCGGATGTCCTAAACTAAATAGCTTGAGGCTAAGACGGGGAGAGTAGGCCGTAAGGGCGGCGAAGAGGCCGGGAACGGCGGCGAGGATGGCAAAACGACTGGGGGCTTGAAAAGGCGGACAGGACACCCTGGCTCAACCGAGGACGAAACACAGCCCGGATCCGGTCCTTCCGGGCCGGGAGCCGCGTACGCCGCTCTCCGTATCCTTCACGGGCGCAGTTTCAGGAGCCTGGAACTCCCCTCTGGACCATTTAAGGGGGGGAGCAACCAGCCTCTCGATTAACAGGTGCCCCAAGACGGGCAAAACGTCCGGCTCAGCGCCGCCGCCGCAGCCCTCAACCCGGACTCGTCCCCACATTGAGCCTTCCTGCAAGGCCACGCGGCCTGACGGGAGCAAGCGGGCGCTATCACCTAAAGGGGGCCTGTTCCAACAGAAGAGTCCGCGCCTCTCCCTTTGGAACTTTACGGCAATAAGGCAGACGTATGTCAGGACAAAGCCGCTATGCGGGGACTTCCACCGGGCAAGGGGGGAAGCAGGCCGCGGGCCTTGCTTCGGCAGATTGTATTCTCTCGCCGTCTTACGCTTCGCGGATAAATCGAATTTCCGGTGAATACGCGTTACAGAGGCGTCAATAATCATGCCAGACATTTAACCTTGCGGGAAACCTGGATTGACCTCAGGGTCCGGTTCAGGTTCGATAATCCTTGACGCCTGGACCACGCCGGCCGGCGCTTACGCGTACGGGCGAAGCGGCCCCCGTGACCGGCAGGGTTACCGTACCTTTAAGCGTCCGGCCTCAAGGGGATGGAACGGAGTAGGGAACATGGAACAGAAAGCTCTGCCCCAAGGCGATCCTCCCTTTAAGAGGATCATTCTGCGGAATCAGCTTTATGCCGACAAGACCAAATAT
>JAIRZX010000172.1 GCA_031267005.1 Deltaproteobacteria bacterium | reverse complement strand
CCCTCCAGGAGCCCCGCGAAGTGCTGGAGCCTGGCAGACAGCACCCCAATCGTGGCGAAGGCCAGCTCGGGGTTCTCGCCGATCAGGGCGAGCATCGCGTCCTTGGGGAAGAAGAAGGTCAGGGCCGCCGTCACCGCGGCCGACGAGGCCGGGTATCCCTGCCTCTGGAAGACCGCGGCCTCCCCGAAGAGCTCGCCTTCGGAGGCTATCCTGAGCGTCCTCTCCTTGCCGGAAGGCTCGGACACGAAGATCCTCACCTTGCCGTCGCCCACCAGGTGGAAGCCCGAGGCCCTCTCCCCTCTGGAGAAGATGAGGTCGCCGGCCTTCCAGGACCTGGGAAGCGCCAGATCCGCCAGGCGGCGGTTGAGCTCCTCGGGGAGAGCCTCGAAGAAAGGGTAGCCCTTAATGGCGGCAAAAAGCTCGGCAGGGCCCGGCGGCTTCCTCCGCCCTCTTTTTCTTTCGGATGGTTTGCCTGTTGTCATTAAAATGCCAGGGGGGGAGGGTCACGGGCCAGGGGGGTAAGGCCTTCGGCCGGCAGGCGGGCGGGGGTTTGCCTTACGGCCCTTGAATGCCCCTGAATGCCGCGGAAGGCCGCGGAGGGCCGCGGGCAGAAAGGATTGCGGGCGGACGGGACGCGCGGGGTTTCCGGGCCGTCAATGGAACCGGGCGGCGGGGGAACCGGGGCGGCCCCTGCGGTGGGCCGGTCGACCGCCCGCGGCCGGGGGGGGGACGAGGCGGCGTCACGGAGGGGTTGGGCGGCGGGGAAATTGTCCCGGAAAAGGGGCCGCATGGAATTGACATGGATCAAATCCTGCGCCGGATTTCGGTCAAGCTGGCCGGCCGGATTAGAGCCGCCGGATTCCGGCGGGCGGGAAGCCCCGGCCGGAGAAGCCCCTTTAAAGCCGGGCCCGGGAGGACGGCAAAGACGGAAAACCTTTTGGCGGTCGCCGGGAGAGGCCGGGTAGGCGGGAACGGGTCCGGGTTTAACGGGAAAGCCGCGCCGTGGCTCCTGGAAAGGCCCGGCCAGGTTCCGGGAAAGCCGCGCCGTGGCTCCGGAAAAGCCCCGTCCGCAGTCCGGCCGGGCCGACGGGAGAGGCCCCGCGCCCGGCCGGAGGCTCACGACCCGGGCGGGTTGTAGTACGGGCCGCGCGGGCGCGTCGGGTCCCGCGGCTCCTCGGGGGAGGCGGCCCTGTCGTAAGGCTTGGTGAAGCGCTCCCCGTTCCAGCGGAGGGGTATCAGCTTGAACTGCGGCAGGAAGCCCCCGCATGAGTGCGCGTTTATGGAGGTGACCGTCACTATGTCCAGCGCGTTGCGGTCCTCGGTGGAAGCGTGGCAGGTAAGGCAGCTCAGGAACTCCCGGTCGACGGCCTCCAGGTTCCTTGCCGCCAGGCGGTCGTCCACGGTGTCCCTGGTCACGAAGTCCAGCGCCCCCACCGGGGGAAGGTAGTCGCGGACGCGCACCGGCATCATGGCCTTAATCCCGGACTGGTAGAGGATAAGGTCGTAGGGCGGGCGCCTGGGGAGCCTCTCGTAGGCCGTGGACGGCCCCGAGGTCTGGCGGCTCCGGCACACGGCGAAGACGTCCGGGCTCCCCGGCTTCCCCCGGAAGAGCTTGTAGGTTATGGGCGAGGAGTGCACGCCCATGAGGGTCAGGGCGGGCTCCTTTATCTCCAGCGAGTAGCCCTCCCGCGAAGGCGCGGTGTAGCCGCCGGCCGAGCTGCTGCTGCTCCGGGCGAGCGCCTTGCGCTGGTCCTGGGTAAGCCCGTAGGCGTTGTCCGCCGGGAGTTCCAGGAAGCGGTCCAGGGCGCTTCCCTGGGCAAGGGCTTCCCGAGGGGCCGCAAAGAGGTTCGCCGCCAGGGCCAGCGCCAGGGCCAGCGCCAGGGACGGGGCCAAGGCCGTCACCCGCCGCCCGGACGGCCCGTCCTTTCCGCGCGGCCCGGCGCCCCCGGCCGCTGGAGGGAGCGCGGAGCGCCGCCGTCGGAAGCAGGGCTCCAAGCGGCGGCCCGGCGATCCTGCGGCTGGAGGGCTTACTGGCCCGCCCCCCGCGCAGGCGTTCCCCGCTCGGGAAACCCCCGCGCAGGCGATTCCCGCTCGGGCCGCGCTCCCGCGGGCCCCGCTCGCGCTTCCGCAGGCCCCGCTCACGCTCCCGGCTTCCGGCGGGCTATGACGAACAGCCTCGATCCCCACATCCGGTCGTGGATGAGCTCGGGGGTGAGATCGCTCGCGAAGCTCGCGGCCTCCCCCAGGTAGGGGTCCTGGAAGTCCAGGTGGTTGTTGATGGCGCCCAGCTCGGTCAGGAGCGTCTCCATCTCCAGGATTTGGTAGCCCAGGGACTCCAGGAGCCTCGCGAGCGAGCCCGCGTCGAAGTGGTTCAGGTGCGAGTGCCCGCCGAAGGTGTTGCTCTTCTCGTGGAGGATGCGGGTGACGAGCGAGCCGGCGTTGGGCACCATGACGAGGAGGACCCCGCCTTCGTTAAAGAGCGGCGCCACCCGCGAGAGCGCCAGCCTGGGCTCCGCCAGGTGTTCCAGCACCTCCCAGAATGTCACGAGGTCGAAGGAGCCGTGGGGCAGGTCCGAGAGTTCCAGGGGCTTCACTATCACCTGGAACCCCTCGTTGAGCATGGCCTCGGCGCACTCGGTGTTGATCTCCAGGGCCGTGGCCTTCCAGCCCATGGAGTTCGCGGTGCGCACGAAGGTGCCGTTCCCGGCCCCCATGTCCAGGAGCTTCCCCGGGGCCCGGCCCTCCAGCCAGGCTCCGGCCGCGTCCAGGCCGTAGGCGAACTTCAGCCGGTCCAGCTCCTCCTGGGGCCCGGAGTTGAGCACGCTCATCCAGGCCAGCTCGTCGCGCCAGTAGCGGAGCATCACGTCCTCGCGAAGTATGAGCGAAACGTAGATGAGCCCGCAGGAGGGGCAGCGCACGTGCCTGAAGCCGCCCTTTATGAAGAGGCCCGGCCCCGGCGGCTCGCCGCAGACCGGGCAGGAGCGGGGGCGGACCAGATCGGGGCGGATCATGCCCGTGTCTGGGTCCACGTATTCCTGGAAGGGGTTCTTCGCGGCGTTGCCGCGGCCTGTCTCCCTGTTGAACTTAGCGGTCCCGTATACCAGGGCCCCGTCGAAGGCGTTCTTGCGCTCGAGGCGGGATTTTTTGTCTTTCAGCCAGTCCGGCGCTGGGCTCATGTGCTCCTCCGGCTAAAGGGCTTGCGCGGCGGGCGTGCGGGGCGTGAGGCGGCCCGCCGGAAGCGGGGAGGCGGGATCGGCCTCCGAGCGTTCCTACGGCGGGCGGGCTTGCGCGGCGGGCGGGCCGGGTCGAGGGGGGCGGTCCTGGGGGAAACTTGGCGGCGGGAGGGGCCTGGGAGGGCGTTCGATGAGGCGCGGGGACGGCAGGGACCCATACGTATTATACATAAACATTGTTGTATCCGGAAGGCCAGCCCCCGCCTGGGGGGGGCGACTGAACTGAAAGCCCGGGGCTTCCGGCCCGAAGGGGCGTCGCGGGGGGCCTCGGAACGGCGAAGGGGGGGCAGGATGGCAGGATGGCGGCCTGTGGCCCGGGGATGGCCGGATGGGGGCCTGTGGCCCGGGGATGGCCAGGATGGCGGCCTGTGGCCCGGGGATGGCCAGGATGGCGGCCTGTGGCCCGGGGATGGCCAGGATGGCGGCCTGCGGGCCCTGGGATGGCCGGATGGGGCCTGGGGCCCGGGGATGGCCAGGATGGCGGCCTGCGGGCGGACGACCGGGTGGCTGGAGCGGCGGGGGGGTGGTCAGGATGGAGGGATGCGTTCGGGGCGAGCGCCGGAGCGCCGGGGGAGGGGGGCCGGGGGCGCCGCGGCGGCGCCTCGTGGCCGCCAGCCGCCTTCATGGGGATCGGGGAGGCCTTCAGGGGAGAGGCCCCGGATTCTGGGAGCCGCCCCGGGAAGGCCCGCCCTACTGGATATCCACGATCCTCCGCTTTGCCCAGATTTCCGCGGCCATCGTGTAGTTCCTGCCCCCGTCTGCCGTCTGGTTCACGCTGACCTGGAAGCCTTCACGGGTTATGTTGTAGAAGACCCAGGTGACGAGGAGCTGGCCGTCCTGGTAGGACTCGAAGATGTTGCCGTCCCTGTTGCGGGAGGCGTTGAACGGGAAGATCCTGCCACCCTGGAGGTGGACCCCCTCCCAGCCGCCGGAATCCTTGTTGAAGGTCCTCATGGTGGAGGCGCGGATGGGGGAGGGGCCCTTTTTGGCCTCCCAAAGGTAGGGCACCGACAGGATGTCCTGGAAGGCCTCGCCGCCGTTGATCCAGGTGAAGTTCCATTCGCCCTGGACTATTTTCTCGTCGGAGGTCCCGGAGCCGGTTATCCAGGCCGCGTCCCATTCGCCCGCGAAGGCCCCGTACCAGTTGTCCTCGGCGCTCAGGTTGGCCGAGGGGCGGTCGTACATGAGGGACGCCGCGAAGTAGTTCCGGCGGTCCTCCCGCTCGGCGCGCTGCTCCCGGGTCATGTTGCGCTCCTCCTCGGTTTCCGGGCCGTTGGGGTCCTGGCCCCCGGGGCGGGTCCTCGCTCGGTCCTTCCACTGGGCGTAGCCCTGCTTGGCGGCCTGGGCCTCCTCGAGGCTGTCCCCGGCCTCCCACATGTCCTTCGTAGGCGGGTCAGCGCAGTGCTGGAGCCCGATGCGAGCCTTCTCTATGAAGTTGAGATCGTCCAGGACGCCGCTCGCCAGCACCCAGGCGGCGAGTGGCACTACCACCGCCGCCGATATCACCAGCGGCTTGAAGCCCCTCCTCTGCCAGACGCTGGTTTCCTTCTCGGGCTTCTCCCCCGTGCGGAGGTTGGTGCCGCAGGAGGGGCAGTTCTCAGCGGGAAGCCTGACGCTCCGCCCGCAGACGGGGCAGCTTATGGAGGCGCCGCCCGCGTCCTTGTCCATTTCTTTTGCTTTGGCCATCTCTGCCTCAGTCGACGTCGGCCGGTCCGGCCGGGGGAGGGGGGGCTCCGCCTGAGGGCCGCTCGCCTCGAGGGCGCGTGGCGCGTTCCGGGTGCTGCAAGCTAGCCAGGCGGGAGTTACTGGACGTCCGGAAGGTCATCTTAGCGGGAGAGGAGCCGGGCTGGCGGTTTTCCCGCCGCGGCCGGGGGAAGGGGGTGCGCGGAGGGCGGAACAGGGCGCGGACGGGCGGCCTAGGGGCCGCTGGCCTGCCAGGCCGCGGCTCGACAGGCCGGCCGGCCGAGCGGGTTAGCTGCCCAAGCGGTCGATGGCGCCATGGAACCGATGGCGCTATGGGTTCGATAGTTCCAAGGGGTCCATGGTTTAGGGTCCCTAAATTCATGGTATCCGCGGCGGTTAAGCGGGCAGGGGTTTCGGAAAGCGTAAATTTCCTGGACGATCGCGGGAGTGGGCCGCAGCGGGCGGCGCCGGGGCGACCGGGAGGGCGGCCATGCCGCGGATAGGCGGGATGCCGGCACGGTCGGCTGGAAGCCGCGCCGTTTCAAGATGAAAACGGATATTTATAACAATTTTCACAAAAATATACAATTGCTTTTCGCTTCCAGGCCCGTTGCGGCGGAACCTCTTTATCCGCTTGAGGTTAGGTTTATCCGCTTGAAGCTAGGTCGATCCGTTTGAGGTTAAGGCAACAGAAACATGGCGTCCCAGCCACGGGCTTGCTGGAAGCGGACCGTAAAGTAGGGCGGGCGAGCCGCCTTCCGGATTTATTTCAAGCGAGCGGCCGTCCGGCCGGATTTCTCGGTTCCATCGGTTCCATCGGTTCCATCGGTTGCCTCGGGCCGCCTGATGCGGTCGGCGACGCCGATTAAGCCCCGTCTGTTGCTGCACGGCAAGAATTTTTCCCCCGAGGATTGCCTGTCAGGTGTTGCGGGAGGCGGATGGCGCCTGGGAAGAGGCGGCGGTCCGGCGAACAGGACGCATTCACAGATTACTGCGGCGGGATGCCTCTGGCCGCGGCGGGAAGCCTCTGGCCGCGGCGGGAAGCCTCTCTCCGCGGCGGGAAGCCTCTCTCCGCAACGGCGAGAGATTGCCGCAGGACGGGCGGGAAGGCGCGGCGGAGGGTGCCAACGGGCGACTGCGTGGAGTCAACGGCCAGCTACGGGCCGCGGAGCGGGGGGAGACGCAGCTTCGGGCTGCGTCGGA
>JAIRZX010000169.1 GCA_031267005.1 Deltaproteobacteria bacterium | reverse complement strand
GTGGCCGACTCCGGGACCAGGGCCGACTCCAAGCCCGGGGCCGACTCCGGGACCAGGGCCGACTCCAAGCCCGGGGCCGACTCCGGGGCCGACTCCGGGACCAGGGCCGACTCCAAGCCCGGGGCCGACTCCGGGGCCGACTCCAAGCCCGTGGCCGACTCCGGGACCAGGGCCGACTCCAAGCCCGGGGCGGACTCCGGGACCAGGGCCTACTCCCAGCCCGGGGCCGACTTCCAGCCCGGCGCGGACTCCGGGACCAGGGCCGACTCCCTGCCCAGGGCGGATGACGAGAAGGGGGGGGATGAGGAGCGCTCGGCCGTTCCGAAGGCCGCCGAGGCAACTCTGGACTGCTTCTCCCCCGGCTTCAACGTCAAGGACATCGGGAAGGACGCCGCCCCCGGCGTCACCGGCGAAAGCGTCTACTGCGACTACTACGGCGACAAGGGCGACCTTCACGACGTTGCCCCGGATGAGGAGGTCGGCAATAACGGTGCAAGCGGCAGGGACGACTCCGACAGCGCCAACGTCTCCGCCGGCTCCGGCGGAACCGTCGACTCGTCCTGCAACTGCCCCGGACCCCCTGCCCGTTGCGGCTCCGGCGCCACGGCCCGCTCCGGCTCCGGCCGCTCCCCCGCCTTCACGCTTGCGGGGGACGGCTCCCACGCCAGCGGCTCCCACGACAGCGGCTCCTTCCACAAGGCCTACGGATGCAAGGAAGAGGCGCCCGAGGGGGGCGGCAACGTGTTGCCGGAAAAGCCGGCTTCCGCTTCCGGAGGGTCCCAGCTCCCCTTCGGAGGAGCCGAGATGACCCTGGGTGGCATCTCCTCGCTCAGGCGGGAGAACCGGAGGCTCGCGGTCCTCCTGAAATGGCTGGTCCCGTCCTTGACGGCGGTCATCGTCCTGCTCGGGGCGCTGGCCTTCCGCGGGAGCCGCCCGGTGTACTTCGCGGTCAGCCCGGACATGAGGTTGACCGAATTGGTCCCCGTCGACCGGCCGAACATCTCCCAGCAGGCGCTGGTCAACTGGGCGACGGAGACGGTAACCCGTGTCACGTCCCTGAACTTCCTGGACTGGGAGAGGAGCTTAGCCGACATCAGGTCGGACTTCGAGCCCGCCGCCTTCGCCTCGTTCGTGGAATCCTTGAAAACGGGGGGGCACATTTCCATGATCCAGTCGCAGAGGCTCAACGTATCCGCGGTCCCGGACGGGGCGGCCTTCGTGGAGGAGGAGAAGATCGAAGGCGGCCGCATGACCTGGCACATCACGGTGCCCGTAGCGGTCTCCTACCAGTCCTCCGTCGGGGTTCTGAGCACCAAGCGCTACGTGGCCGAGGTGGACTGCGCGCGGGTCCCCGAGTACCGGAACCCTAAGGGCGTGGTCGTGACCAAGCTCATCCTCGCCCGGGGCACCTGAACCAGCGGCCGGCTGCGCGGGAGACGGCTTTCCTCCGGTCGCCTCCCGCGCCGTCGGCCCTGCCCCCCTAAGGTTGGGCTTGCCTTGGGGGGGATAAACGCCCCGCCTTCCTCTGCGAGGTGCGGGACGGGGGGACGGGCGGAATTCCCCAGGCGGTTTCCTTCCGAGCGCCGCCGGGTCGAGTCAGCCCGTCCGGCGGGACGCGTTAAACGGCGCGTCCCGCCGGAAGTCCCCCTTCAGCTGACACGCTGACCTTGTTACGGACTAAATCGACGGAAATCCAAAAAACATAATAATTATTATTTCGCAAAAATTTAAATCCTTATCAACAAAAATTATGACTGGACAGATTTTAAAAAATTATTCCAAGCGCAATATTCAAAACTTAAAAAATATTAAAACAGCCAACAAAATATAAAACTCAAAACAATTCAAAACTCCAATATAAATATTCCTAAAAACATAATAATAATTATAATGCAATTTTAAATACATTAAATCACGCACGGCACATCTGAATCAATCGCAAATAAGTATAAATAATTTTAGGCGGCAAAACAAACATCAACAAACAATATAGCTATATTCTAAATCAAAAACACAATTTGTATTCCGGAAAAAATGGGTACAAATCACTAGACAGTTTTAGATACAAATTAAGATATAAATTAATGAACACGCTTTAATTCAATACAAAAATTTAATCTGGAACTAAAACAATCAAAACGGTGTAAATTATCAAACTAAATCGTTGCCTAATCAGAAACACTGCCAGAAACACAAAAGCAACAAGAAATTCAAAAAAACAAGAAATACAAACGCTGCCACAAATAGAAACTCAACAAGAAATACAAACACAACAAGAAATACAAACCCTGCCACAAATAGAAACTCAACAAGAAATACAAATTCAACTAGAATTTAACCACATTAATTATCGATGGTTACGGCACCTTCTATAACAATACAATCAACTTAAGGAAAATTTAGAAAACCAGATTTCCATAGGGACCAGCATCTGATTTCGGAGTCAGGTTTCGGCGCCGGGTTTCGGCGCCGGGTTTCGGCGCCAATTCCATCAACAGTAACGGCGTAACTGGCGGCGCCGTTTATGCCGCGAGCCCCGGAGCCCGGCCGGGCTCCGGGAACAGACACGCGCCACATTAAGGACCGCCGCCCGAGGCGGGGAGACGAGCGTCGACATGGGTATCCTCACCGCGATTGACAGGGCCGCTACCGGCCTCTTCGAGCTCTTCCGGGGGCCCGCCTGCAGCTACTGCCGCCTGGAGAGCCTGGACGGCGGGAACACGCTGTGCGCGGACGACGGGTCTCTCGTGAGCGCGTTCTCGGTTGAGGGATCGCTTGCGCCCGTCTCGGACGAGCTGGCGTCCCTCGCCGCTTCCGCGCTCTCCGAGAAGACCAGGGCCCTTTTCGAGCGGGGCGGGCACTGCGTGAAGGCGGTGTTCGACTACCGCCCCCAAGGGGGCAGGGGGATAGTGGCCGGCATGCTGGCCCCCTCGCGCCGGGCCGCCGCCGACTGCGGGCTCGACCTCGGGAGGGTCCTGGATAGCTGGGAGGGGGCCCTGGGCTCGCTGTGCGGGGAGGAGAGCCTGACCCTGGTCCTGTGGACCGGGCTGGACGCCCTGGCCCCGGCCGAGCGCGGGAAGGCCTTGGCCGCCTTCGCGAGCGAGTCGGCGGAGGGCATACTCCGGGGGGCGGGCGACTTGAGGAGCGCCCACGCCGGGGCCTGCTCGGCGCTTTCGGAAGGGCTCGCGCTCGCTGGCTTGAAGCACGAGCCGATGGCGCCGGGGCGCCTCGCCCGGGAGATAAGGCGCTCGCTGTACGGGGGATCGGTTCCGGGCGCGTGGACGCCCGCGCTCCCCGGCGATCCAGTCCCGGTCATGTACCGGGACGGGGGGGAGCAGCGGGGGATCTACCCGTCGCTCAAGTCCCAGCTCTTCCCGGGCCCCTGCCAGGTGGTGGAGCGCGACTTCCTGCTGGCGGGGGACGTTTTGCACGCCCCCTTCTTCCTCTCTCTCCCCCCCAGGGATCCCAAGCCCTTCTCGAGGCTCTTCGCGGCTTTGAGCTCCCGCTCCCCCAGGCTCCCGCTGCGCGCGGCCGTGTCGCTCACGCCCGACGGGCTGGGCGGGCTCTCGGCCAAGGCGGCGTTGGCGAGGATACTCTCGTTCACGTCCCGCTGCGACCGCCAGCTCGCCTCGGCCCTGGACGGGGTCAAGGCCATGGCGGAGGCGGGCGCTAGCGTCTGCGGCATATCGTTTTCCTTCGACACGGAGACGGACCTGTGCAGCCACCGCGATCTGAAGGAGGCCGTGGGGAGCCTCAGGCGCCAGCGGAGCGAGCTGGTGAAGCTCGTGAGCGGCTGGGGGGAGGCGAGCGCCCAGGAATGCACCGGCGACCCGCTTTTGGGGGTCTGCTCGGCGCTCCCGGGCCTGATGCCCCACGGCGGGCCTGCGGCCAGGGCCGCGGCGCCGCTGGAGGAGGCCTGGGGCTTCATCCCGGTGCGCCCGGCCTCCCCCTGGAAGGAGGGGCCCCTGGTGCTCCGCAGCTTCGACGGCAAGGCCATGCCCTTTTCCCCCAACTCCTCGGTCCAGGCCTCCTGGGTCGATCTGGGCATAGCCCCCATGGGGGCGGGCAAGAGCGTGCTCTTGAACACCTTGAACCTGGCCTTCCTCCTCCAGGCCGGCTCCAAGCGCCTGCCGCTCCTTTCCGTAATTGACGTGGGCCCCAGCTCGCGTGGGCTGGTCGATCTCGTGCGCGCCGCGCTCCCCGCGTCCCGGCGCCACGAAGCGGTTTTCCACCGCGTAAGGATGTCCCCCGAATCCTCGGTAAACCCCTTCGACACGCCCCTGGGGCTGCGCTACCCGCTCCCTTCACACCTGGCCTTCCTGGAGAACCTGCTGACCCTCCTGGCTTCCCCGGTGGGATCGCCTCCTCCCACCGGGGTGGGCGGGCTGGTCCGGCTGGCGGTGGAGGGCGCCTACTTCGAGAAGGCCAAGGGGGGCAAGCCGCTCTCCCGCGGCCTGGACCCGGATCTCTACGACTTCACCCTGGCCGAGGGCTTCCCGAAGGACGGGGCCTCCACCGTCTGGGAGGCGGTGGACTTCCTCTTCGGGAAGGGCTTCCTCCACGAGGCGCACCTGTGGCAGCGCCACGCCGTGCCGACGCTGGCGGACGTGGCCGCGAGGATACTCACCGACGACGCCGCGCGCTCGGCCTACGGCTTCACGGTCCCCGGCACCGGCGAGGAGGCCCGCTCCTACGTGAGGAGGACCCTCCTGGAGGCGGTGAAGGACTACCAGGTGCTGGCCAGGCCCACCCGCTTCACCCTGGGGGACGCGAGGGTGATAGCCCTCGACCTGGACGAGTGCGCGCCCAGGGGCGGCGGGCCCTCCGGGGACCGCCGGGCGGCGGTGATGTACATGCTGGCCCGCCACATGTGCGGCTCCCGCTTCTTCGTGATGCCGGGGGACGCGGCGCTCGCCCCGCCAATGTACCGGGAATACCACGCGGGGCTGGTGGACGAGGTCAGGAGGGAGCCAAAAAGGCTCTGCTACGACGAGCTCCACCGCGTGACGGGAGAGCCGGCCGTGCGCGCCCAGCTCGCGGGCGATCTTGAGGCCAGCGCCCGCGAGTCCCGCAAGTGGAACCTCTCGGTGGGGCTCTACTCCCAGAGCCTGGACGACTTCCCGAGGGTTTTCCTGGATCTCGCCACCTCGGTCTTCCTGCCGGGGGCCGGATCCGCCTCCGGGCTCGGGCGCCTGGCGGAAGCCTTCGGCATGGGCCGGGGCTTCGCGGAGGCACTCTCCCGCATCGGGAAGCCCGGCCCGGACGGGGCGGGCTTCGCCGCCCTTTACAAGGTGTCGGGCGGCAAAGCCGCCCAGCTTTTGAAGTCCACCCTCCCGCCGGAGCTCCTCTGGGCTTTCTCGACCACCGCCGAGGACGCCCACGTGCGTTCGGCGCTCTACTCCCGCTACGGGGTGGAGAGGACCCTCGCGCACCTCTCCAGGCGCTGGCCCGGCGGCGTCAAGGCCGAGCTCGAAAGGCGCAAGGCCCTGGAGGAGGACGGCGAGGGCAAATCCAGCGGCAGGGGGGCCTTGCCCGATCTTGTCGACGAGCTTGCCTCGGCTATGGACGCGGAGCCGTGGTGACGGAGCGCGCGCCGCGCCGGGGGGGAAGGCATCACGGGGGGTTCCGGGGAGGGGAGGGCGGTTTCGGTCTGCCGCGTCGCCCTTAGCTCCCGCACCGCCTTCCGCCGCCGAGGCAAGGGATCAGCTTCAAAGTTTCGGGGCCTCCCCCTGCGGGGGAGAGGCTCCTCAGGACGTGCGGGCAGCCGGTTTGCGACGAATCCGCCGGCTGAATGCGCGGCCCCTCCTAAGGGAGGTTCCGTCATAGA